>CACXDT010000098.1 GCA_902766405.1 Oscillospiraceae bacterium | reverse complement strand
GCCCTGATTTCGTCACTTTTTCTTGCAATACACAAAGTATTCCTGCGAAAAAGTGCCATCATCAGAACCCAAATTTTCTCAGGATTCACTCTCGCCGAATTATGCGGTATTGCCCTTGTTTTCTGTGTTTATATTATGATACATTTCATGAAATCTGTCAGCTTGCAAAAATGACTAATATTTCATGAAATATATTGTTCACTTTGTATATTGCATGAAATATACAAAGACGTTATAATCTAAGCATAATGGGAGGAGAGTCAATAATAAAAAGCTTCCCGATGGAGGTCAACATGGCGGTATCAAAAGCACAGCAGAAAGCTGTAAACAAATACCGAAAGAATAATTATGATTTGATTCAGCTTACGGTTCCGCAAGGTGAGAAAGATATCATCAAGGCCCATGCTGAAAGTCAGGGCGAAAGTGTCAACGCTTTTCTCCGTCGCTCCATACAAGAAACAATGGAGCGCGATGGCGCATAATATATGGGGTGTGCTATTATGGAGATACGGTATTCTAAAAGCGCTCAGAAAGCTATTGAGAGCTACGACAGGCCCACAAAGCAGCGAGTCAAGGCAGGGATCGAGGGCTTGACCAAAAAGCCGCCGGAGGGCGATATAAAACGAATGCAGGGATATACAGATGGGCGGTTAAGGCTCAGGGTCGGCAAGTACCGCATCGTGTACAGGTACGATCTCGACGGCATGATAGAAGTTCTCCTCATCATAGACGTTGACAGCCGCGGCGATATCTACAAACGGAGGTGATGGTATGCCTATTTCTCAGCAAATCGCACAGATGGTCGATATTCTCCCGGACGCTGATCAGGCACTTGCTTATGAACTGGTGAAAAAGCTGGTACTCGCCTGGGATCCGGACTATACGAGAGCGACGGCGGCGGAAGATGCCGCCATGAGTGAAGCCCTGGAGGAAATGTCCAGCGGCGAGTATGTGACTCACGACGCTATCAATTGGGACTAAAGAAAAAGCCGGGGATTGTTCCTCGGCTTTTGTATTCAAAGTTTGAGGAAGAAACGGTTTGTTTCTTCCTCTTTTTTCTGCTTATGGCGGATAAATCAGCGGAAAAGACACTGTTCAAAAGGATAAAACTATGCTATGATAATCCGCACAGTGATGAAGTATGATTTCTTGATAGCCGGTTTTCCGCCTCCTGCTTTTCGCCGCGGCCTGCGACGCCGCTATAGGAGTTTTTGATTTGATCGTAAAGGAGCAAAGCTGCCATGACAGAAGCGTTTACCAATATGCGATCCCTGCTGGGCGCACTGGCCAGATCCATGAACCTGGTCAATCCGGACATGGAGCACCATCACGAGCAGACGGCGTACCTGGCGTTTCAGATCGCCTATGAGATGGGGCTGCGGGGCGAAGCGCTCCACTACACGATCTATACCGCGCTGCTGCACGATATCGGGTCGGTGGTTTCACCGCAAGCGCAGAGTGTGGAGGAGATCGAATCGCACAGCAAAGAGGTGGCAAGGATCGGCGCCAGCATGCTCCGCGACATCGAGCCGTTTGAGAAGCTGGCCTGCCTCATCGAGGTCATACAGAACAGCTATGCCGAAAATCTCGCCCTGCTCGGCGAGGGGAGCGCTCTGGATATCACGCAGGCGGTGCATATCGCCGACGGTGTCACCTCGCTGATCCAGGATCGCGTGCCGATCCTCAACCAGGCCAAGGGGATTGTCGCAGCCATCGAGCCCTATCGTGGGAGCGAGTTTTCCTCTAAGGCGGTCGACGCCCTGCTTTCGGTCAGCAAGCACGAATACATGTGGATGGACGTGGTGTTCAATCCGCAGTTCCTGCTGCTGTTCGCCGGAAACATCCGCGATATCAGTCTTGAGGAGACGCGCGTCTATACCCGCCTCATGTCCCGCATCATCGACTTCCGCAGTCCGTTTACGGCGATGCACTCCGCGGGTGTTGCGGCCTCGGCCCGCGAGCTGGCGCGTCTGGCCGGGATGACGGACAGAGAGTGCCGGATGATGGAGATCGCCGGCTATCTGCACGATATCGGCAAGCTGCGCGTCCCGAACGAGATCCTCGAAAAGCCGGGGAAGCTGACGGAGGAAGAATTCAACATTGTCAAGGAGCACCCCTATTTCACCCGCCTGATCCTGATGGATGTCGACGGCTTTGAACAGATCGCGAACTGGGCGGGTTACCACCACGAAAAGCTCAGCGGCAACGGCTACCCCTTCCACTTCGCGGCGGAGGATCTGGATCTGGGCGCGAGGATCATGGCGGTTGCGGATATTTTTTCGGCGATCACCGAGGTACGGCCGTACCGGAAGGGGATGGATCGGCAGCACGCGCTCGCCGTCATGCACGATAACGTGCGCAACGGTTCCGTATGCGGCGGCGTGGTCAAGCTGCTGGAGGAGCACTATGACGAGATCGACGCGGCGCGCGAGAAGGAGTCGCGCGAGGTCGGACAGCGGTACTATCAGCCGCTGAGTATCAAGAGCAGCAGCTGAAGGAAAAACAATACCGGGGAATCACGGGAGAGGTTTACTATGATGACAACAGAAGAAAAAGCGGAAAAAGCGGTCATGCTGCGGCAGGCGCGCTCCCATTCCTGCTGCCAGTCGGTGGCGGAGGTGCTGACCGAGGAGCTGCCGGTCGATCCGGCGATCGTACACCAGCTGGCGGCGGGCTTTGCCGCGGGCATGGGCAACATGGAGGGCACCTGCGGCGCCATGGTCGGCGCGGCGATGGCCGTGGGGCTAAAAATGCAGGGCAGCCGCGGCGCCGTCGCCAAGGCGCGCGAGGTGCAGGAGGAGTTCACCCGGCGCTGCGGGGCGCTTGTGTGCAGGGAGCTCAAGGGCGTCGGAACGGGACGCGTGCTCTGCCCCTGTGAGGACTGTGTGCGAAACGCGGTGCGCGCCTACGACGCCGTGATGGGTGAGAAAGGAAAGAACGCGCCATGAGTGACGAAACCAGCGCCGCGATCGATGCGGCAGCGGCCGACAATAAGAGCGAGGTCCGCGAGGATCAGCTGGAGGTCTATGTCCGCTACCAGCAGAACGCGGTCGCGTCCGCGCAGCTGCGGCGCGAGATTTTACAGGGCACCAAGGGCGACATGGACGAAAAGACGCTGCTGCTCAAGGCGGCGAAGGCCCTGTCTCTGGTGATCGACAACGAGCTTTTCTATAACCAGATCGCCGACGCGCTCGAGCAGCGCGGAAAATAAGGGTTCGCGCTCGGCGGCTGTTGTGTTTTTGCACAGAGAAGCTTTTTCGTGCAGAAATCACAGATTGCGAGCATGTTTGGAGCGGCCAGGAATGGTAATTGGTCGTTCATCCTTAAACAAATCAAAAAATTGAAGCATCAAGCTTCCCACTCCGAAAATCAGCCAAAAAACGCGCGGGATCAGGCGGGAAAACGGCGTAAACAGGACTTGCGTTTTTCATTTTTTGCCTATTGACAGCGTTTTGACAAGCGAGTAATATGGACGTGGCTGAGTACATTCAGCATTTCCTGTATTTTCAAAAGAAACGCAAGAAAGAGAGTGAAACTATGGCAACTGAACTGGAATATCCCAGCATCCAGACGATCGAGGACCTGGAAGCGCGTATCGCCGTGATGAAGGCCGCGCAGAAGGAATACGCAAAGTTCACCCAGGAGCAGGTCGACGAGATTTTCCGCGCCGCGGCTATAGCCGCCAACAAGGCGAGGATCCCGCTGGCCAAGGAAGCCGTCGAAGAGACCGGCATGGGCATTGTCGAGGACAAGGTCATCAAGAACCACTATGCCGCTGAGTATATCTATAACCAGTACCGCAACACCAAGACCTGCGGCGTGCTCGCCGAGGATAAGGTAAACGGCACCAGGCAGATCGCCGAGCCCATCGGCCTGATCGCGGCCGTTATTCCGACGACGAACCCGACCTCGACGGCCATTTTCAAGTGCCTGATCTGCCTGAAGACCCGCAACGCGATCCTGATCTCTCCGCACCCGCGCGCCAAGCGCAGCACGATCGACGCGGCCCGGATCGTCCTCGAGGCGGCTGTCAAGGCCGGTGCGCCGAAGGACATCATCGGCTGGATCGACTACCCGCAGCACGAGCTCAGCCACCGTCTGATGCGCGAGGCCGACTGCATCCTCGCCACCGGCGGCCCCGGCCTGGTCAATGCGGCCTACTCCTCCGGCACGCCCGCGCTCGGCGTCGGCGCCGGCAACACGCCTGTCATCGTCGACTCCTCCGCCGATATCAAGCTCACCGTCAGCTCGATCCTGCACTCCAAGACCTTTGACAACGGCATGATCTGCGCCTCCGAGCAGTCGGTCACGGTGCTTGCCGACATCTACGATGCCGTCAGGGCCGAATTCCAGGCCAACGGCGCCTACTTCCTCAACGAGGAGGAGCGCGCCAAGGTCGGCTCCACGATCATCCGCAACGGCGCCCTGAACGCCAGGATCGTCGGCCAGAGCGCCTACACGATCGCCCAGATGTCCGGCGTTGAGGTGCCCGAGAAAACCAAGATCCTGATCGCCGAGGTCGAGACCACCGATTTTGCCGAGCCCTTCGCCCATGAGAAGCTCTCGCCGGTTCTCGCCATGTACAAGGCCGAGACCTTTGACGAGGCTCTCGACAAGGCCGAAGCCCTTGTCATGGCCGGCGGCCCGGGTCATACCAGCTCACTGTTCATCAATGTGGACGCCGAGCCCGAGAAGGTCGCCAAACACGCCGCGCGCATGAAGACCTGCCGCATCGTCATCAACATGCCCTCCTCTCAGGGCGGCATCGGCGATATCTACAACTTTAAGCTGGCCCCGTCGCTGACGCTCGGCTGCGGCAGCTGGGGCGGCAACTCCATCTCCCACAATGTGGGCGTCATGGATCTGCTCAATATCAAAACCGTTGCGGAGAGGAGAGAGAATATGCTTTGGTTCCGCACGCCCGAAAAGATCTACTTCAAGAGGGGCTGCATGGGTGTGGCTCTTGACGAGTTGGGCACCGTTATGCAGAAAAAGCGCGCGTTCATCGTCACCGGTGGCTTCCTGTACAAGAGCGGCGCCGTCCGCCCGATCGAGGAAAAGCTGGACGAGCTGGGCATCGCCCACACCGTGTTCTCCAATGTCCCGCCCGATCCCACGCTGCAGTGCGCCGAAGAGGGTGTCAAGCTGATGCGCAAGTTCGAGCCCGATGTCATCATCGCGCTCGGCGGCGGCTCGCCGATGGACGCGGCCAAGATCATGTGGGTCATGTATGAGAACCCCGACGCCCCCTTTGACGATATGGCCATGGACTTCATGGATATCCGCAAGAGGATCTATACCTTCCCCAAGATGGGCAAGAAAGCCTATCTGGTCGCGATCCCGACCTCCTCGGGCACCGGCTCCGAGGTCACGCCCTTTGCCATTATCACCGACGGGCGCACCGGAACCAAGTGGCCCCTGGCCGACTATGAGCTGATGCCGAACATGGCGATCGTCGACGCGAACAACATGATGACCCAGCCCAAGGGCCTGACCTGCGCCTCCGGCATCGACGCGATGACCCACGCGCTTGAGGCCTATGTCTCGGTCATGGCCTCGGATATGACCGACGGCGTCGCGCTTCAGGCCACGAAGCTGATCTTCGACTATCTGCCGCGCGCCTATAAGAATCTGGACAAGGATCCTGTGGCGAGAGAGCATATGGCCATGGCCTCCACGCTGGCCGGTGAGGCCTTTGCCAACGCCTTCCTGGGCGTGAACCACTCGATGGCCCATAAGCTCGGCGCCTATCACCACATCCCGCACGGCATTGCCAATGCCCTGATCCTCAGCTATGTCATGCGCTACAACGCCAACGACAACCCGACCAAGATGGGTACCTTCCCGCAGTACGACCATCCGCACACCCGCGCGCGCTATTGCGAGGTTGCCCGCTACAACGGCATCACCGGCGCTGACGACAACGAGGTCTTCGACAAGTTCATCGACAAGATCGAATGGCTCAAGGGCGAGATCGAGATCCCCAAATCCATCCGTGACTTTGGCGTCAAGGAGGAGGACTTCCTCGCCACGCTCGATGAGATGACCGAGAACGCCTTCAACGACCAGTGCACCGGCGCGAACCCCCGCTATCCGCTGATGAGCGAGATCAAGCAGCTCTATCTG
>CACXDT010000097.1 GCA_902766405.1 Oscillospiraceae bacterium | reverse complement strand
GTCTATTTCTGTTGCACTTGTCCGAGGGTCACCCCTGGCGGGCGTTACCCGTTATCCTTGCCCTGTGGAGCCCGGACTTTCCTCATGTATGGGCTTTCGCGCCATACCCGCGGTCGTTCAGCTCGCTCTATGGTGTATTTTATCATGTTTTTGGGGTAAGTCAATCTTTTCTTATCCGTTGACATTCACAGTCACACACGCTATAATCATACAGACTTTACATCATAAGGAGTGATTCTCCATGGAAGAGCCTATGGACAGCGTTGTGGAAGATGAGAAGACCGTCGAACCGGCCAAAAAGAAATTAAAGCGCCACTTTTTCCTCTCTGTCATCGGTATCGCCTTACTCATGATTTTTGCAGGTCAGATTGTTGGCGAGATTCTGATGGGCGTTATTGGCGGACTGCTGCCGTCAGTCAGCAACGGTACACTGTTCCTTTTCCGGTATCTTTCGTTTATCGGCATTGATATTCTCGTGATCGTCTATTGCCTGCTCGCTGAAAAAGAAATATTTCACGGTTTCCTTCACGGCAAAAGCGGTGGGATGCACGGCAACACGCTGAAAAACTTTGGATTCGGCCTTCTGATCGGCCTGGTGATGAATGGCTTCTGCGCGCTGCTTGCCTGGCTGCACGGTGATATCGACCTGTCAGTCGGCCGCTTCAACCTGCCGTATCTACTCGGCGCGCTGGTGGCGGTCTGCGTCCAGTCCGGCGCGGAGGAGCTGGTCACCCGCGGCTATATGATGGGCGCGCTGCGTGAGCGGTATAACGTCTGGGTGGCTATCGCGGTAAACTCGCTCTTTTTCGGCGTTCTGCACCTGCTCAATCCCGGCATCACTGTGTTCTCCGTGCTCGAGATTGTCCTGATCGGCTTTGCCTTCAGTCTGATCGTCTGCTATCTTGACAGCCTGTGGATGTGCATCGCCATCCACACCGCGTGGAACTACACACAGAATATCCTCTTGGGCCTGCCAAACTCGGGTATCGTCCCGGAAGATTCCTTCCTGCACCTTGAGGCCGCAAAAGGCAGTCTGCTCTACGACGCAACCTTCGGCATCGAGGGTTCGATCACTGCGGTGATCGTCACCGCGCTGCTGGCTGTCTGCGTATACCTGTACGCGCGTAAGAGAAAAGAACAGAAATAATCGGGAAAGCGGCGCCGGTTGTCCGGCGCCGATCTTTTGCATCATCAGGTCAATCCTTTCTTGTAATCGACCTGGAAAAGAAGTATAATGCTCTTTGCTTGTGCTGCCTGCGGCACAAAGTAAACAACAAACGTGAGGCGAAAATCATTGACCCTTTCTCAATATATCGACTCGATCCGCGATAAACGCATCGCTGTTATCGGCATTGGTGTCAGCAATACGCCGTGGATCAGAATGCTCCTGGAAAACGGCTGCCAGGTCACGGCCTGTGACCGCCGCACGCTCGAACAGATGGGCGAGACCGGCGAGGAGCTGCTCGCGCTCGGCGCCGAGCTGAAGCTCGGTGAGGATTATCTCGAGGAACTCGACCAGGATATCATTTTCCGCACGCCCGGACTGATGCCCTTTGACGAGCATCTGGAGCGCGCGAGAGAGCAGGGGAGTATCGTCACCTCGGAAATGGAGGTTTTCTTTGCGCTCTGCCCCTGTGATATCATTGCCATAACCGGATCAGACGGCAAGACGACCACCACGACCATTATCTCCGAACTGTTGAAGGCTGCCGGACGGACGGTTCACCTCGGCGGCAATATCGGCAACCCCTTGCTGTGCGAGGTCGATGCGATGCACAGCGAGGATATCACTGTGCTTGAGCTCAGCTCCTTCCAGCTGCACAGCATGCGCTGCAAGCCCCACGTGGCTGTCATCACCAATCTGACGCCGAACCATCTGGATAAGCACAAAGATTTTCAGGACTATATCGACGCCAAGCGCCAGATCTTCCTTGAGCAGGATTCCGATGACAAGCTGGTGCTCAACCGCAGCGACGAGCACAGCCCCTATTACGAGAGCTTTGCCCGTTCTCAGGTCTGCTGGTTTTCCGATAAAGAAAGCGTGGAAAACGGCTGCTTTGTCGAAAACGGCGACATTTTCCGCGTCAGCGACGGCGCGCGGCGGCGCGTGATGGCGGTGGACGAGATCAGGCTGCCCGGCGAGCACAATGTGCTAAACTTCCTGGCCGCTTTTGCCGCAACCGACGGCTATGTGCCCGATGATATCTGCCGTCAGGTCGCCATGACCTTTGCCGGCGTCGAGCACCGTCTTGAGCAGGTACGGATTCTGGGCGGCGTCACCTATATCAACGACTCGATCGGCACCAGCCCCGCGCGCACGATCGCCGGCCTGAACGCGATGAAGACGAAGCCCATCATCATCTGCGGCGGTTACGATAAACACATCCCCTTTGACCCGCTTGGCGACGCGCTGTGTCAGCTGGCTAAGGAAGTCTATCTGACCGGCGCCACGGCCGGGGCGATCCACCGCGCGATCCTTGATTCGCCCTATTATACCGCCAGCGGCCTGCGCATCCACCTGATAGAGGATTTCCGAGAGACCGTGCTGGCCGCCGCGAGAGCGGCCGAGCCGGGCGATATCGTTCTGCTCAGCCCCGCCTGCGCCGCCTTCGACCGGTTCAGAAACTTTGCCGAGCGCGGCCGCTATTTCAAACAGCTTGTCATGGAGTTGAAAGAGAATGAAAATCAGTGAGATCAAGCCCGCCGTCTGGGAGATGGCTGCCAGAGCCCAGGCACGTATTCGTCCCCGGTTCGACGCCATCGACCTTGTGGCCGAACAGAATACCCGCAAGGTCATGGAGGCTTTCCAGGACAACCGCGTCTCCGAGGGCTGTTTTGCCGGAACGACCGGCTATGGCTACGACGATCTGGGCCGTGAGACGCTGGATAAAATCTACGCGCAGATCTTCGGCGCCGAGGCCGCACTGGTGCGTGTGCAGTTTGTCAATGGCACGCACGCGCTGACGGCGGCCATGTTTGCGCTGGTAAAGCCCGGCGATACGATCCTCGCCGTGACCGGCGAGCCCTATGATACACTGCGCAGCGCCATCGGCATTGCCGGAGACGGCTTCGGTTCGCTGAAGTTCTACGGTATCAACTACGGCCAGGTGGACCTGACGCCGGAAGGGGAGGTAGATTACGAGGGCATCCGCCGCGCCGTGTCCGACGCGAGCGTCGCGGCCGTCATGATCCAGCGCTCCCGCGGCTATGCCGACCGGAAGGCGCTGACCGTGCAGGAGATCGGCCGGATCTGCCAATGTGTCAAGGAGGTCAATCCCTCCGTCCGTGTGATGGTGGACAATTGCTACGGTGAATTCACCGACACCGTCGAGCCAACCCAGGTCGGCGCCGATATTATCGCGGGCTCTCTGATCAAAAACCCGGGCGGCGGCGTGGCCCCTACCGGCGGCTATGTGGCAGGGAAGAGGGAGCTGGTCGACCGTGCGGCCCTGCGGCTGACGACGCCGGGCATCGGCGGGGAGTGCGGCTCGTCCCTTGGAGCTAACCGGCTGCTGTTCCAGGGGCTGTTTCTTGCGCCGCACACGGTCGCCCAGGCACTCAAAACCGCTGTGTTCTGCGCGGCCATGATGGAGGAACTGGGACTTCCGACTTCACCCTCCGTGGAGGAAAAGCGCTCGGACATCATCCAGATGGTCAAGCTCGGCGATCCCGAGCTGATGAAGCGCTTTTGCCTCGGCATCCAGGCCGGCGCCCCGGTGGACTCCTATGTGCCACCGGAGCCCTGGGCCATGCCGGGCTACGACGACCAGGTGATCATGGCCGCCGGTGCTTTCATCCAGGGCTCGTCGATCGAGCTCTCGGCCGACGGCCCGATGCGCGAGCCCTATATCGTCTACATGCAGGGCGGCCTGACCTATGAATCCGGCAAGCTTGGCATCATGATGGCCGTGAGCGCCATGCTCGACGTTTTATAACGCTGCGAAAGAACAAAAAAGATAAAATAACTGTTGTCACAGCCAAATGACAGGTGTATAATTCAGTGTAAAAAATTTTTAGACAGAGGTGTTGTACACATGAGCCGTATGGTAGGAACCGTGTCCCGCGGTATTCGTGCCCCCATTATCCGCGAGGGCGACGATCTGCGCAAAATCGTCACCGACTGTGTTCTGGAGGCTGCCAACCAGAAAGAGGATGGCTTTACCGTCCGCGACCGTGATATCATCTGCATGACCGAGGCCATTGTGGCCAGAGCCCAGGGCAACTATGCCAGCGTGGACGATATCGCCGTCGATGTCAAGGCCAAGTTCGGCGGCAAGGATGTGGGCGTTGTTTTCCCGATCCTGAGCCGCAACCGCTTTTCGATCTGCCTGCGCGGCATTGCCAAGGGCTCAGAGAAGGTCGTCGTGCTGCTGTCCTATCCGTCGGACGAGGTCGGCAACCACCTGTTTGACGAGGATACCATGGAGCTCAAGGGCGTCGATCCCTATAACGACGTGCTGAGTCTCGAGAAGTACCGCGAGCTTTTCGGTTATGTGAAGCACCCCTTCACCGGCATGGACTATGTCGAGCTCTACGGCGATCTGATCCGCGAGTGCGGCGCCGAGCCTGTTTTCGTCTTTGCCAACGACCCGCGCGCGATCCTCAGCTATACAAAGAATGTCATCCCCTGCGATATCCACACCCGTGCGCGCACCAAGCGTCTGTTGAAGGCTGCCGGCGCCGAAAAGGTATTCGGCCTGGACGAGCTGCTCACCGCTCCGGTCAACGGCAGCGGCTATAATGAAAATTATGGACTGCTGGGCACCAACAAGGCCACGGAAGATACCGTAAAGCTGTTCCCGCGCGATGCCCAGGGGCTTGTCGAGGGCATTCAGGAGGATATTCTCAAGGCCACCGGCAAGCATGTCGAGGTCATGGTCTATGGCGACGGCGCCTTCAAGGACCCCGTCGGCAAGATCTGGGAGCTGGCCGACCCGGTCGTCTCTCCGTTCCACACCGCCGGACTTGAGGGCACGCCGAACGAGCTGAAGCTCAAATACCTTGCGGACAACGACTTTGCTGGTCTGACCGGCGAGGCGCTGCGCGATGCCATCAAGGCGCGCATTCAGCAGAAGGACGCGAACCTCAAGGGCCAGATGGTCTCTGAGGGCACCACGCCCCGCCGCCTGACCGACCTGATCGGCTCGCTGT
>CACXDT010000096.1 GCA_902766405.1 Oscillospiraceae bacterium | reverse complement strand
CGACTTGTCCTCGTAGCTGTGGCCGTTGACGGTGACGATGCCGTTGGTGTTCTCGTTGACGACCACACCGTGCGGGTTCATGCAGAAGGTGCGCACAAGATCCTCGAACTTTTCGGTGCGGTAGACGATCTTGCTCTCATAGAGCTTGTCGGTCAGCGGCGTCCAGATATCGGCCGGGAGCTCGACGCGCACGCCGATATCGACGCGGTTGGAGTGGGTCGTGATGCCCATCTCGTTGCAGACCGATTCCATCCATTTGCTGCCGCTGCGGCCGACCGAGACGATGCATTTCTTCGCCGTGAGCCGCTCGCCGCCGACCGTGAGGGCATAGCCGCCCTCGATCCGCTCGACGCGCTCGACCGCGCTGTTGAAGCGGAAATCGACCTTGTCCTTCAGCTCGTTATAGATATTCTCGAGCACGACATAGTTGATGTCGGTGCCGAGATGGCGAACCTGCGCGTCCAGCAGGTGCAGCCCGTTTTCGAGGCACATCCGTTTGATCTGGCTGTTGGCTGTGGAATAAAGCTTGGTTCCCTCGCCGCCGTGGCTCATGTTGATCTCGTCCACGTACTGCATCAGCTCGATGGCGTACTGCTTGCCGACGTGCTCGTAGAGCGTGCCGCCGAACTGGTTGGTGATGTTGTATTTGCCATCAGAAAAGGCGCCCGCCCCGCCAAAGCCGCTCATGATGCTGCACACCGGGCAGCGGATGCAGGACTTCACCGTTTTGCCGTCGATCGGACACTTCCGTTTCGAGAGCTCTCGGCCGAGCTCCACCACGCCGATCTTCAGTCCCCTGTCGGCCTTGGCGAGCTCATAGGCCGAAAAAATACCGCCAGGGCCGGCGCCGATGATCAGAATATCGTAATCCATGTATAGTTCCCTCCCCAGAATCAAACAAAAAAGCCCCCGTGAGCCGCTGCGGCCGGCTCCCCGGGGACAAGAGTTACTGTAATATCCTTGATTTAATGTATCATAGCAAAAATGGCTTGTCAAGTGAACTTTTTGTTTCCGGCAATAGAATATCCCAACAAACGCGGGTGCTTTGCCGCTTGACAAAACACTCCCACGTGGTATAATGAAAATACAAAAGGGCGCTGTTGATTTGACGGTTGGCCCTAAAACGTTCTAACTGATTAGTTGACCGCTCGGGGGCAACCGGGCGGTCAACGAGCTTATATCAGCTCAATAAGCCTTGGGTGCTATGTACAGCATGATCATAACGATCACGATGAGGCACAGCAGAAAACGGAGAACACTCCGTCTATCCATAAGCCTCACCTCCCTTCGCAGGGAAGTGGCCAACCGCCATAGTATCAACAGCGCATTCCTTTTGCCCGGATTTCTCCGGTGGCCTCTTTCGAGGTTATTCTTATTCTACCCGTTGCGCTGTGTTTTGTCAAATATTATATCGATTTTACAGGATGAGGCGGAGCTGAGAAAGCTGCCGCCTCTCTTCTTTCCCACTGCGCATCGTGTAAATGCGGGTGGTGTCGATGCTGCTGTGGCCGAGGATGTCCGCGAGACGCACGATATCCTTGAACCTCTTATAATGCGTCCGGGCGAAGAGGTGGCGGACATTGCGGGGAAAGACTTTGATTAACCGGCTGTCACTCACTAATCTCTACAGCCCTTTTGTTTCCGGCCTCGAATTCTCCCTCTCAAACAAGTATTCCAAATTTTTGGTTGTAATTTGCCGCCGTTGCCTGTACAATGGAGAAAAAGAGGCAAGATGCCTGAACAGGAGAGAACATGGACAACAAACCGCTATCCGGCGATGTCATGCTCGCCGACGCCATTGCCTTTGCCGCGCAGAAGCACTGCCGCCAGATCCGCAAGGGGAGCGATCGGGACGGTCTGCCCGGCATCCCCTATATCGTCCACCCGCTGGAGGTCGCCGCGATCGTCGCTACGATGACCCAGGATCGCGATGTACTGGCCGCCGCCGTGCTGCACGACGTCATGGAGGACAGCGGCGTGACGCGCGAGGAGCTCGAAGAGCGCTTCAACGCGCGCGTGGCCGCGCTGGTGAGTGCCGAGAGTGAGGACAAGCACGCAGGTCTGTCCAAGGAGAGCACCTGGTTCCTCCGCAAGAGCGCGACGCTGCGCCATCTGAACAGCCCCGGCGTCACGCGTGAGGAAAAGATCGTATGTCTGGGCGACAAGCTTTCGAACCTGCGGGCCACAGCGCGCGACTGCAAGCTGCTGGGCACCCCCTATTGGGACCGCTTCAACCAGAAGGATCCCCGCGCCATCAAGTGGTACTATGTCGGCGTGGGTGAGGCGCTGCGCGAGCTGAAGGGCTGCCCCGCCTACGAGGAATACATGGCACTGCTCGCGCACGCCTTCGAGGGCTGCGGCGACCTCAGCGACGCCGAACTGGCCGCCCGCCTTGCCTAAGGCAATACCCAAGGAGTGATCCCATATGACAGATAGCTTTTACGGCGACGAGCTCGCCGCGATGGAGCGAGCTCGCGACACGGTCATCTCCGCCATCGAGGAGATACGCGCTGAGGATCGGTACGGGAACTACAAGCTGGTCGAACACCTGCTCAGCCGCATCAAGACGGAAGAATCCGCGCGCGAAAAATGCCGCCGGCGCGGCCTGCCCGAGACGAGGGAGAGCGCGCTGCGCATATTGACCGACGCGATCGGCGTGCGGGCCGTCTGCCCCTTTTTAAGCGGCATCTACACGCTGCGCGACGGTCTGCAGCGCCGCTTCGAGCTGGTGACCGTCAAGGATTACATCCACCAGGCCAAGCCCAACGGCTACCGCAGTCTGCACCTGATCCTGCGCGTGGACGGCTATTATGTCGAGGTACAGCTGCGCACGATCGGCATGGACAACTGGGCCGCGCTCGAGCACCAGCTGCGCTATAAGAAGACCGTGCGCGGCAATCGCGAGCTATTGAACCGCGAGCTCAAACGCTGCGCTGAGGAGCTGGCCTCCACGGACATTTCGATGCAGACCATCAAGGATATGATCGACGAGGAATAAACAATATGCGCATTTTACTTGCCGAAGACACCCCCGACATGAACCGCGTCGTGACCGCATACCTGACCCACGAAGGCTTCGAGGTCGACAGCGTCTTCGACGGCGGCGAGGCCCTTTCGAGACTGCGCGGCTGTCTGTACAGCGCCGCCGTGCTGGACATCATGATGCCCGTGATGGATGGGCTCGAGGTGCTGCGCCGCCTGCGTGAGAGCGGCGACAACACCCCTATCCTCCTGCTGACCGCGATGGCCGAGGTGGACGACCGGGTCGCCGGTCTGAACGCCGGCGCCAACGACTACCTGTGCAAGCCCTTTTCGCTCAAGGAGCTCGGCGCCCGCGTGCGCGCGATGATCCGCAACAGCGAGTCGAGCCGCGTGACCGCGCTGAGCTTCGGCGATATCCGCCTGCTGCCCGACACGCTGACGCTCGCGGCGAAAAACAGCGTCCACCTGTCGCTGCGCGAATATGAGCTGTTGGAGCACCTGATCTCCAGCCAGGGCCGCGCGCTGGACGCCGGCTATCTCCTGCAGCGCGTCTGGCGGGACGAGAGCGAAGCCGGTATCGACGATGTGACGCTCTACATCCGTTACTTAAACGCCAAGCTTGAGAGCGTGGCCTCCACCGTGCGCGTGACCGAGGGCGAGGACGGCTTTCGTCTGACCGTCGGCTGACAGTATGGACAGCAAGCTCATTTTAAAGCTGCAAAAGCAGTTTATCCACAGCGCCATGATCTCGTTTCTCACGGTGACGCTCGGCATCGGGCTGCTGATCAACGTGGGGCAGATCACGGCCAACCGTTTTCAGGTCAGGCAGACGCTGCTGAACATCATCGACTCGTACAGCCGCGGCGGCGCCCAGGACACGCCGACGGACGAGGTCTATGTGTTCAACCCCTTCACGCTGCGCAAGCTGATCAACGTCGAATACTTTACGGTGTTCTATGGCGACGACGGCGGCGAGCCGCGCGTGCGGCTGACCCACTCGAACGGTATGACCCGCGCCGAGGCCCTGGCGCTGATCCGGGGCGTGATCCACAGCGAGAGCGGCTTCGGCCGCATCGGGGTGTACTACTACGACTATGAGCGTATCGAGGGCGGCATCCTGCTGGCCTGCATGAACCACCAGAACGGGCTCGACGCCACCGACCGTCTGACCGCGCTGACCCTGGCGATCAGCGTGATCGCGCTGGCTGTCACCTATCTGCTGGTGCGCATGGTGTCGGCCGACATGATCCAGCCCTTAGTGGAAAACAGCCGCCGTCAGCGCGAATTCATCACCAACGCCAGCCACGAGCTGAAAACCCCGCTGGCCGTGATCCGCTCGAACACCGAGATGACCGAGGTCATCGGCGGCGAAACCGAGTGGACCCGCTCGACGATGAAGCAGGTAGAGCGGCTGAACGCGCTGGTGCAGAACCTGATCCTGATTGCCCGCTCGCAGGAGCAGGAGCAGTCCCGGAAAACCGCGGATCTCGACATCTCTCAGATCGTGCGCGAGACGGCCGAGAGCTTCACCTCCCTCGCGGCCAGCGGTGAAAAGGGCTACTGTCTCGATATCGCTGACAATATCCATCTGACAGCCGACAGCTCCTCGATCCAGATGCTCTGCTCGGTGCTGATCGACAACGCCATCAAGTACTGCGACGAGGGGGGCAGCGTCCGCGTCGCGCTGACGGCGCCCCGCCGCGGACGCGCGCAGCTGATCGTATCAAACAGCTACCGGGCCGGGGAAAAGATGGACTTTTCCCGCTTTTTCGAGCGCTTTTACCGCGAGGACGGCTCGCACCACGCCGACAGCGAGAGCCTGGGCGGCTTTGGCATCGGTCTCTCACTCGCCCAGAACATCACCAGCCTGTACGGCGGCCGCATCACTGCCGGTTGGAAAAACGGCGTCATCAGCTTCACCTGCCCGCTGAACTCGCTGGAGGATGAATAAGGGGCTGTGATAATAGTCCGGCATTGCCGTAGGGGCGGCAACCTGCCGCCCGCGCAGTACAAATTGTAATATCTATAAATAAGTTGGGCAAATTCGTATAATAATACGGATTTGCCCAACATTTTATGTGAAATATTCGTTTCTGCGCGCTGGCGGCTAATAGCCGCCCCTACGAGAGAAACTCCAATTTCAGACTTTTTTCTATTAGTTAAAGCCGAAAACCTTCTGTGCCAGGGAATAGGCGTCGAGTGAGATCTTCCGCCCGGCGCGGCCCGGCAGATGCAGCATCAAGCCATAGACCCCATGGCGCAGCTTGAGGTAAAGCTTGATATCCTGCTGGCGGATAAAAGCCCAGAGCTCGTCGTGCATGCGGCGGCTCTCGTCGGTGTCCATGATCAGCAGCAGTACATTTGAGACTGCCGTGATGACCTCGAGATAATTATAGATCGTCTTCGCCTGCCTGCGGTTTGTTATGGCCTTGAAATCTACCGAGGTCACCATCAGCCGGTTGACCTTCAGCTGCTGGTCGATGCGCTTGATCATGACACTCTCGTTGATCGACTGGTCGTCGCGGCCGATGTAATAGCGGTACAGGTCGATATTCTTATAGTACAGCCTCCGCACGTGCTGCAGCGGCACATAGCAGAAGAGATTGTCCACATAGAAGCAGTGCTCCGGCAGCTGCAATCCCGTGCTGCGCAGCAGCTCGGTGCGGTAGATCATCGTGTGCATCAGCAGGTACTGCCCCAGCCGGAAATGGCCGATCTCGTCCCAGGTGAAAACCCTGTCCTCGGGCAGCACGCTCTCATAGTGGATCACGCGCTTGTGCTTCTTGCCCTCTTTTTCGTAGACATAGTTGCTAAGAAACAGATCCACGTCGTTATTCTGCGCGTGCAGCATGCGCAGCGAGGCGAGCGCGATGGCATAGGCGTCAAAGTCCAGCCAGTCGTCGCTGTCCACCACGCGAAAATACAGTCCCGTCGCGGCGGCCAATCCGGTGTTGACGGCGCCGCCGTGGCCCTTGTTGGGCTGGTGGATCGCGCGGATGATGCCGGGATATCGCTTTTCATAGGCATCGGCCATTTCGGCGGTGCGGTCCTTGGATCCGTCGTCCACAATCAGGATCTCCACCTCGTCCCCGCCGGGGAGCAGCGAGGCGATGCAGCGATCCAGGTAATCCTGGGAATTATAGCTGGGAACAGCAATTGATAGCAGCTTCATACGGTTGTCCTCTTACTTTCATCATGTGCATAATGCGCGGCCCCCGAATTTCGGAGGCCGCCTGTATGTTTTTTTAGCTTTGCGTGCCGTGTTTTTTATCCGGGTCAGCCCTTGACGGCGGGCCGTCCGGCAGCCTTGCGCATGGCGTTGAATTCCTCAACGATCTTCTTATCCCGCTCGGCCTCGGCCTTCTTCTGCTCCGGTGAGAGCTTCGCGACGCGCTCCTTCTCCTTCGCCGCCGCGTCGGCCTGCTTCTTGAGCTCGGCCTGATAGGCCTCCTCGCCCTCCTCGCGGCAGATCTTCTCCTCCGCGGAGATGTATTCACGGCCCTCGGCCTTCGCCGCGGCCTTCTGGTCCTGGGCGATCGCGATGTGGTCGATCTTCGAGAACTTTTCGACGCCCATCGACATGAAGATCAGGAAGATGCCAAGATAGCAGATCGTCTCGCCGCCGATGAAGACCCAGGGCATCGCCGCGCGCAGCACCTCGTTGGTCTGCAGCGTGGAGACATCGTAGTTGGTGGCGGAGAGCACCATGTTCAGCACACCGGTGGTCAGGCCCGTCATACCGGCGATGATCGCGCCGTATACCGTCATCGAGAAGCCGTCGGTGCGCTTGCCGTTGACCGCCTCCTGGTGGTCAAAGATGTCCGCCAGCAGCGCCAGCGACAGGTACATGGCCGGGGTGGAGCCCAGTGCCTTGATGATAAAGGAGATCGTTACGACGACGAAATTGCTCGGCGCAAACATACCGATCACGCCGCCGACGACAGCGACCGCCGCGCCGGAGAGAATGGCCTTGGCCTTGCTGCCGAGGATGTTGGCCAGCGGCAGCGCGATGACCATGCCGACTGCCGTCGGGATCGCGCCGATGATGGCGAGCGTGCCCTGGAGCTGGCCGCCGTAGGCGACGGTGTAGTTGCCCATCGCGTCGGGGAACATGGCCGTGCAGAAGTAGTTCTGCGAGACATTCTTGATCATGCCGCCGAACTGGTACAGGAAGAAGAACACCATCATGATGACCCAGTACTTGTCCTTCGAGCAGATCTTCCACTGCTCGGCGGTGGACAGGGCGGGCTTGGCGGCGGTCTCCTGTCCCAGGGACTCCTCGGTCACGCGCTCGCGGGTGAAGAAGTATTCGATCAGCACACCGACCGCCGTGATGATCAGCAGGGCGATGACAAAGACCTTCCAGTGGGCATAGGAGGCGGCGGAGTCGTAGATAGCCGCTCCGGTCTCGTCCACATAGTAGAGAACCTTGCCCGCGTCGTTGGTGACGGCGGTGCCCGTGCCGCTCATGTCATAGACGAACAGCCGGTTCAGGAAGAAGGGCAGGAACATCGAGCTGATGCCCATGGCCGCCAGCATCGTGGCGTTCGAGATCGTGGCGAGCAGGCCGCGGTCCTTGCTGTTGCGGGTGGAGAGACTCACAAGGCCCGCGTGCGGGGTGTAATACATCGGGTAGGCGAACGCAAACCAGAGGTTATAGCCGATCGCAATGCAAATGAGCGCTCCGGTGTGCCAGCTGTCGCTTCCGGCCTTATACGGGGAGAAGACGAACAGGAAGAGCAGCGCCAGCAGGCTGATCGGCAGGGAGAGCAGCAGCAACGGGCGGGCCTTGCCGTTTCTGGACTTGCTGTTGTCCATCAGCTTGCCGACCAGGATGTTGCCGATCACAACAAAGATGACAGAGACGACCGGCAGCCAGGTGAAGAAGGCGCTGGCCCAGGTGTTGATGTGCAGCACGTCGGACATGTACTTGTTGAAGTAGTTCGACAGCACAGAGTTGGCCAGAAGGGCCAGCGTGGGGCCGACCAGATAGCCGATCGCGCCCTCAGGGAACAGGGTCACATTGTTTTTCTTGATCAGGCTCGGCGGGAGCTTGTCAAAAACGCTTGTCTTTTCGCTCATTGCTCGCTATGTCTCCTTTTTCATGATTATCCGTTCCCACGGCGGGAAACGACATGGCCGCGATGATACCAGTAGAGCTATTCTACCTTTTTTTATGAGAAATGTAAAGCGACACTTTTCTTTTTTTAACCGGACATCATGTGACATCGCTGTCCGGGGAATGCCTGACCGCCCTTCCATTCTATTTTCCAAAGCTTGTGAGCATGTCGATCGCCGTGTTCAGCAGCCCGTCGAGCACGGTTTTGTCGCTGTCGGTATCGAGCTTTTCCCCCTTCAAAAGTGCGACGGCTGCCTTTTTTGTGTCGCTGTTCGCCGCGCGGTAGAGCTCCAGCAGCTTTTTCTCCACCGCCGTCACCTTGACGCTGCTCTGGCCGGACGTGCTGCCTGTGGTCCTGGCCGTTGAGGTTTTGGCAGAAGGGGATTTCGCAGATGACCTTTTCGCAGTCGATGTCTTGCCCGATGTCGCTTTTGCGTTCGTCGTCCCCTTGGCCGCGTCCAGCAAAGATTTCTGGGTGACGCCGGTGGCCTTGGCGATGGCCTTCAGCTGGGTCTGGCTCAGCTCCTTCTCGCCGCGCTCGGCTTTGCCGATATCTGAGGCCGAGCAATCCGCGACCTGACGGGCCAGCGCTTCCTGGGTAAGTCCCGCCGCTGTGCGGGCTTCTTTGATCAGCGTTCCGACTTTGCTTGCCATAGGATCGTCCCTTTCTATGGATAGTATTGAGGTTTGATAAGCCCAGAATACCACATCCGCATTGCGCACGCAAGCGCGGATTCGACGAATGATTACCCGCGGTCGGATACGATGATATCCGTGTCCTCTCCCATCATGGCTGTACGCGTTTCCTCGCCGCCGACGGGCATATAGGTCATAGTCTCTCCCAAGTTCGAGAGCGCCGCCAGGTCGCAGCTCCCCGCGTTGACATAGGCGGTCAGCAGCTCGCGGCCGCCCGTATCCAGAAAGCGCAGACGGAAGACCGGCTCGCCGCCGGGAACGGGGAGAGCGTGTGTGCCGAGCGTCTGGCCCCAGGCGCCGCGGGCGGCCTCTGTCCGGCCGCCGTTGAGGATGCGCGCGCCCCGTCCGCTGTTGAGAACATCGCTGTCAAGTCCGGAGCCCATCGGGCCGGCGCCGGGGCAGTCTTCCGCATAATAGCTGTTGGAAAACTGCATCGGGCTGAGCGTTTCGTCCGGCGTCTCCGGCTCGGGGCTGACCGCACGCGGCGCGCTCAGACAGCTGCTGAAAATCAGGCCGCTGCACGAAGGCCAGCCGGCATAGGCCCCGGCAAAGCCCTCGCTCGCTGTGACCGCACCTGTGACAAGGCAGTTATCGAAGCGGATGATCCCCCCGCTCTCCCCGACCATACCGGCGGCACAGCCGCCGCTGACCTCCGCGTCCATCCACACGCCCCTGACCGTGGCGGGCTTCGCGCCGCTGCGGCCGATCAGACCGGAGGCGCTGCCGCTGCCGCAGACCGTTCCTGTGAGGCGCAGATTCTCGATCCGGCAGCCGTCCACCCAGGCGAAGGGCGCGGTCTCGGCGCCGCTGATGTCTATGTTCAGTGTGTGTCCGCCGCCGTCGAAGCTGCCGGCGAAGGGCGCGGCCTCGCTGCCGACACCCAGCGCCTCACCCTGCACGTCCACATCCCGTGTCATCACCGCGCCGATCGCCGGGTTTTCCGCCGCGCGCCGGATGAAGTCACTCCAGTCCTGACTGCCGGCAATATAATAGGTGTTGTCACGCCCATTCCATCCCGACCAGGCCTGCCCGGGGTCAAACACGATCAGGCCCTCGAAGGTGTATCCGGCATAGGTCTCGCAGAATGTGTCAATGGAACAGGCGACCGGCTCGCCCTCCTCATAGCGCACGCCGGCAACGGCGCGCGGCGTGCTGTCGACAAAATACACCGTCCCGTCCTCGATCGCGTGGATCAGCAACGTATGTCCGTAGTCGGCCGCGCTGCCCCAGGCGCCGGACTGGAAGCCGACAAGGACATAGCTGACCGTTTGCTCCCCGTTCTCGGCGGCGGCCAGCAGCGCGCCGCGCAGCGAGTATTCCTCCGCCGAGTAGGCCGTGACCGGATTGCCGCCGCTCGAAAAGCGCAGATTGCGATAGACATCAAACTGATCCTTGCCGTGGACATTGACAAAATAGCTGTTGACGCCGAGCACGCGCAGCTGATAGCCCACACAGGCGCCACAGTAGCCCTTGAGACTGTCGAGATGCGAGAGCGCTAAGGCTTGTTGATAGACAGCCGCGATGTCCTTCATTCTCTCGTCGGCGTCGCCCTCTGCAACGGCCCGCGTCGGCAGCGGGACAAGCAGGCACAGACAGAGCAGCAGAGACATGAGCGTTCTTTTTTGTTCCTTCATGGAGATTTTCTCCCCCTGATCGTTTTCATCCGTTTATGGACAGTATCTTACCCCATCCGGCCTTGACCGTCAAGTAAACGATGATTAAATGCGGCGAGAGCAGCTGACGAGGAAATCTTCGTCAGATCAAGGCACAAAAACGCAGGAATACTT
>CACXDT010000095.1 GCA_902766405.1 Oscillospiraceae bacterium | reverse complement strand
TTTCCGGAAGATGCCTAAGTGAGCGTCCAAATCTTTGATTTGGCTACGCGAACTTATGCAAAGCTGCAGGCGTATTGTGCGGTGTTGCCTTAGATGCCGTTTTTCTCGCCCCTGACGGGGCAACCGAAAAACATGGCCATATCGTAAACGCAATTTTCAATTTCGTTTACGATAAATAGGGGAAGCTCCTCGGTTCGTTCCTCTGTCAGAGGATGATTCGAGGAGCCTTCTTTCCTCCGATCAGAAAAGCGCTTGTATTTTTCTTTTCAGCGGAGGAAACAAGCACAAAGACCGATTTTGACCGGAAAAAGACCGATCCTGTCCGCGCTCTTGCGGACGGTTCAGTCTTTTTGTTATACTTCAGACAAAGCAAAAACCAGATATTTCTCAATCAAAAGGGGGAGTTCTCTTGGAAAAGAAAAAGATGAGCAACAAAAGCTTCGCGCGCATCTGGAGCATCGTTCTGGTGCTGCTGCTGATTGCAACACTCGTGGCCAACTACTTCGCCATGAAGTATTCGACCATCATCACACGCTCGCTGGGTCATTCGACCAGCAAGGTCGTCGCCTCGACCGAGCCCGGCGACAGCGAGTATTTCAAGAGCGACTTTGCCAGCCATGACGAGCTGGTCGCCTATCAGAAGGAATTCTCCCGCCAGCTTGTCGGCGAGGGCGTCGTCCTGCTGCGCAACGACGACAACGTCCTGCCACTCGAGAGCGGGAAGAAGATCAGCCTCTTCGGCATCGGCTCGGCCAAGTTCCTCTACGGCGGTCTCGGCTCCGGTGCGATCGACACCACCAAGTGCCAGAGCCTCAAGGATGCGCTCGAGGCCGAGGGCTTCTCGGTCAACCCCACGCTCTATTCCGTCTATGAGAAGTCGAGCTCCCGCGTCGGCAAGGAAGAGGATCCCTCCACCTATCTCAGCAGCGTCGAAGCCTCCGTCAAAGAGTATAACGACGCGGCGATCCTCGTCATCTCCCGCAACGGCGCCGAGGCACAGGATGTCACGGCCGACCTGCTCAAGCTCACCGACGCGGAGGTCGCGCTGGTCGAGTACATCAATAAGAACTTCGACAACGTGATCGTTATGCTCAACACCGCCAACGCCATCGAGCTCGGCTGGGCCGACGGCACGCAGTACCTGAGCATCAAGGGCTGCCTCTGGGTCGGCTATCCCGGACAGGAGGGCATCTCCTCGATCGTCAAGGTGCTGACCGGCGAGATCAACCCCTCGGGCCGCCTTGTCGACACCTATGCCTATGATTCGCTCAGCGCCCCCGCCTCGCAGATCTTCAATTACGGCGAGTTCACCAACACCAACAACGAAAAGGGCCCGAAGAACTCCTTTACAATCTACGGCGAGAGCATCTATATCGGCTACCGCTACTACGAGACCCGCTATGAGGACGCCGTGCTCGGCCAGGGTAACGCCGGCGACTACGACTATACGACCGCGGTGCAGTTCCCCTTCGGCTACGGCCAGAGCTACACGAGCTTCGGCTACAGCGATTATAAGCTGACCGAAAACGACAGCTCTTTCACCGCGACTGTCACCGTCACGAACACCGGCGACGTGGCCGGCAAGGACGTGGTCGAGGTCTATATGCAGTCCCCCTATACCGACTATGACCGCGAGAACCTGGTGGAGAAGTCCGCGGTCGAGCTCTGCGGCTTTGCCAAGACCGCTGAGCTCGCCCCCGGCGCGAGCGAGACCGTCTCCATTGAGATCCCGAAGGAGACGCTGCGCGCCTACGACTACACCAAGGCCAAGACCTACATCGTCGATGACGGCACCTATTACTTCGCCGTCGGCAGCGACTGCCACAGCGCGCTCAACAACATCCTCGCCGCGAAGGGTCTCACGACCGCGGACGGCATGGACGCCGAGGGCGACGCCTCTCTGGTCGGCCGCTACGAGCAGAAGAGCTTCGATGATAAGACCTACGCGGTCGACCTTGCGACCGGCACGGCGATCACCAACCACTTCGACAACGGCAGCTACAGCTTCTATGACGACAGCTATGTCTATCTCAGCCGCAATGACTGGGAAGGCACCTGGCCCCAGCAGGTCGGCACGCCCAACAAGCGCGGCGTCTATCAGGTCGAGGCGACCGAGCAGCTGGTCAACGACAGCCAGACCAACCCCTATCACGACGATCCCGATGCGGTGATGCCCACCACCGGCTCCGGCGCCGGTCTCAGCCTGATCTCCATGCGCGGCAAGGCCTATGACGACGAGGGCTGGGAGGCCATCCTCGACTGCCTGACCGTCGATGAAATGGTCGAGATGGTGCGGCTCGGCGGCTGGCAGACCATGGCAATCAACTCGATCTCCAAGCCCATGTCCAGCGATCAGGACGGCCCCGCCGGCATCTCCGGCGAGCTGATCATGAGCAATGTGGAAACAATGGGCTATCCCAACCAGGAGATGCTCGCCGCTACCTGGAACGCCGAGCTCGGCCTGACCTTCGGCAAGTGCATCGGCGAGGACGGCCTGAGCGTGGACGTGCAGGGCTGGTATGCCCCCGGCGCCGGTACGCACCGCACGCCGCTCGGCGGACGCAACTTTGAGTACTATTCCGAGGACGGCTATCTCGCCGGCGTGATCTGCGCCGCCGAGGTCGAGGGCGCGCAGAGCAAGGGTATGTACTGCTATCTCAAGCACCTTGTCCTCAACGACCAGGAGCAGCGCCGCTACGGCATCTCCACCTTCGTGACCGAGCAGGCCCTGCGCGAGCTGTATATGACCCCGTTTGAAATGGCTGTCAAGCAGTCCGACTGCCGCGGCATGATGGCCGCCTTCAACGGCATCGGCGGCATCTGGTGCGGCGCGAACAAGTCCCTGCTGACCGACGTGCTGACCAACGAGTGGGGCTTCCACGGCATCGTCGTGACCGACTATGCCTCCGCCAACGAGGCCTATATGTTCATCGACGGCGGCCTGCAGGCGGGCTCCGACCTCTGGCTGAACACCGACGCCGAGGTCTATAAGATGCCGAACGCCGCCTCCAACCCGACACTGGTCACCGCGCTGCGCAACGCTTCGCACGATATCCTCTACACGGTCGTCAACAGCTCCGCCATGAACGGTATCGACGACGGCGTGCAGGTCGTCAAGGTGCTGCCGCTGTGGCAGAAGTGGCTGATCGCGGCCGATATCGCCATGGGCGTGATCATCCTCGGCGGGGCCTGTCTCGTCGCCCTGCGCTGCAAGAAGAACAAGGCGGCGTAAAAAATAAGCAAATTCCCTCTTCCCGGCACGGGGAAAATAAGGTATACTTGGCTGTACGGATTTTTCCGTACAGCCATTTTTTGATGGAAAAGAGGGGGAGCGCATGGAGCTTCGCGCCGCTGTCGTCGAGGATGACGAACTCAGCCGCAGCCGGATCGTCGGCTGTCTGCGCCGCTTTGGGCAGGAGCACGGTGTCACCGTTCAGGTGACGGAATTTGCCGACGGCGAGGCGCTGCTGCAGGACTTTCGGCCGGACTATGACGTGCTGTTTCTTGATATCGAGATGCCGCGTCTCGACGGGATGAGCGCCGCGCGGCGGATCCGCGAGCGGGACGAGCAGGTCACGATCATCTTCATCACGAATATGGCGCAGTACGCCATTCACGGCTACGAGGTCGGCGCGCTGGATTTCCTGCTGAAGCCTGTGAGCTATGAGGCGCTCGAGATGCGATTGCAGAAGGTCTGGAAGCTGGCGCAGGCGCGGCAGGAGAGCGGGATCCTGCTCTCGCTCGGCTCCGGGCTGCGCAGGATAGCGCTGTCAGAGCTTTTGTATGTCGAGCTGGTCGGTCACGACCTCGTCTATCATCTCCGGAGCGAGAGTATCTCCCAGCGTGGGAGCATGCGCGAGGCCGAGGAGCAGCTGCGCGGCAAGCCCTTTTTCAAATGCAACAGCTGCTATCTCGTCAATCTCGACCATGTCCGGGCCGTGAGCGACGGTATGGCCGTCGTTGGCGGCGATCGGCTGCAGATCAGCCGCGCCCGCAAAAAAGCGTTTATGGAGGCGCTCGCCGCGCACCTGGCCGGCGTGTGAGAAAATACAATGGATCTGTCAATACTGCAACAGGGATATCCGTTTTGCATCGAGCTGCTGCTCGCCACGCTGCTCTTTGAGCTGAGTCTCAATAAAAAAAGACTGTTCCTGCTGCGCGTGCTGTTGGCTGCGGTCTTTATGGCCGGGGAGCTGCTGCTCTACAGCGCGCTTGCGGCGGAGCTCGGGTGGATCTGGTTTCTGATCGTTTTCCTCACCGATATCGCCGCTGTGCGCTTTTGCTGTGAGGTCTCGTGGATCGACGCGCTCTACTGCGCCTCGCTTGCCTATGCCGCGCAGCATTTTGCTTCCAGCACGTATATTCTGCTTGTCTACCGCGGCAGCGCGCCGGAATGGAACAACGCGCTCTTTGTCGCCGTGGACGCGGTCGTATTCGTGTCGGTGTACTTCGTGTTTGCCCGCCGTCTGAGCGAGGACGGAGAGTACCGTGTGACGCCGCCGACGGCTATCTCTGTCTCGTTCGTGGTGCTGTTTGTCTCGCTGTTTCTGAGCATGTACTGTAAACGGGCGGCCGACAGCGCCGCACAGGCCGGCGTGGGACCGGGCTACGCCTCGCTCTTTCGCGGCTGTCAGCTGTTTGATATGTTCACCTGTTTTCTGCTGCTGTGGTCGCAGCGGATGCAGCGCAACGAGATCAGGACCTCGCGCGCATTGGAAAAAAGCCGCATCCTCTGGCAGCAGAATGAGCGGCAGTACGCCATGAGCCGGGAAAATGTCGAGCTTATCAACCGCAAATGCCACGACCTGCGCCACCAGATCGCCGCGCTCTCCTATGCCGAGGGCGTGTCGGAGCGGCGGCAGGCCTTCGTCCGGGACGTACAGAACATGCTGGATGTCTACGACAGCAAAACCGACACCGGCAACGAGGCGCTCAATACGATCCTGATGGAAAAGGGCCTGTACTGCAAGCTCCACGGCATCCAGTGGACCTGCGTGGCCGACGGCGCCATATTGAACTTCATGGACGTGGTGGATCTGTACACGCTCTTCGGAAACGCCATCGACAACGCCATCGAGAGCGTGGAGAAGATAGAGGATCGGGACAAGCGCATTATCTCCGCCACGGTCTGGCGGAAGAACAGCTTTGCCTTTATCCAGATCAAGAATTATTACGAGGGCGCGCTGACCCTGCGCGACGGCCTGCCGCTCACGTCCAAGGGCGATACCGACAACCACGGCTTTGGCCTGCGCAGCATGCGCAAGATCGCCGAGAAATACCAGGGGACGCTCTCGGTCAAGTTAGAGGACAAGGCCTTTCTGCTGTATGTGATGCTGCCGCTGCCGGAGATCGCGGTATGACAGGTTTTGGCGGTCTTAAGAATTCTTAAGTAACCGAATTTCGACGGATTCTGGTTTACAGTGTCCGCCGTTTGTGGTACAATAGCCGCGAACCGTGTAAGTGGCAGAATTTATTCCGTCAATGTTCTGCCGTGCACGGCGAAAGATTTTAGGAGATGTAATAGATGAAAAATCAAAAAGCTCTGCGGCGGGGCTTGATCCTGCTGCTGGTTTTATGTATGCTGCTTAGCTTCGCGCCCGCCCTGGCGCAAGCCGAGAACATAGAGACCCCGACGGAGACCGAAACTCCGACGGAGACCGAAACTCCGACGGCAACCGAGACTCCGACGGAGACCGAAACCCCGACGGCAACCGAGACCCCGACGGAGACCGAAACTCCGACGGTAACCGAGACCCCGACGGAAACTGAAACCCCGACGGAAACCGAGACCCCGACGGAGACCGAGACCCCGACGGAGACCGAGACCCCGGAACAGGGGCCTGTCACCTTCTATGTCAGCTTTGACATGAACGGCCACAGCCAGCCGATCGAGGCGGTTGCCGTGTCAGCAGGGGAAGCCATAGCCCGCCCCGACGATCCCGCGGAGGACAAGTATCGCTTTTCAGGCTGGTACATAGACCCTGACTTTACCGAGCGGTACGATTTTGATGCCCCTGTCACCGCTGATCTGACACTGATCGCGCTGTGGCAAAAGACTGTTGAAAACTGGTATATCAGCGACGCGCAGCCGGAGGACGACGCGGCAAGCGCCGTGCTCCAGATCGGAGGCAGCGCCCCGGAAAACCTGATGGCAAGCGGGACGGTAAGCCTGTTGAGCGATTCCGGAGAGCAGCCGGAGAAAGAGGCTCCTTGGATCTCTGCCGCTGCCGATATCAGGAGTGTCGTCGTGGCAAAGGGCTGCGGAGCCCCCGAATCCATGCGCGGTTGGCTGAAAGACTTCAGCGCGCTGGAGAGCTGTGACTTCAAAGAGCTCGACGGCAGCGCCCTGCGCGATACGAAGGATCTGTTTTCCGGATGTGCCGCGCTCAAAACGCTGATTTTGAGCGACAGCTTCCGTTTCCACGGCGCGAGCGGGCTTGACAGCGAGTCCACCTGGAATCGCGGCTCGCAGCTGTGTACAGTGTCCGAGCTCGAGAGCAACAGCCCGGCTGGCGGCCTGGGCGGCACCTGGGAGCGCGGCACAGTCGTGACCGCGACGTCGACCGCTGGGCTGACGGAAGAGCCGGTGGAAGTACCTGCGGAGGAAGCTGTTCAGACAGAGACTTCGACTGCCCGGCGCACGCTGACCATGGCCGGACCGATGCTCGCCGCCGCGGCCTTGCCGACGCCCACGCTGACGCTTGACCCCGCCACCGGCACAACGGTGTATCCCGATGTGCAGACCTTCACCGTCAGCAGCAGCGTTGCCATTGGCGAGTTGTCGGTTTCCAGCTCTGACGATACGGTTGCGACGGCCGCATTGGACGGCAGCACGGTCACTGTCACGCCGCATGCAGCCGGCACGGTCACCGTCACAGTGACCAGTGCGGCCACGGAAACCGTCGGCGCGGGCACAGCAGAGTATACGGCTGTGTTCCTTCCTCGCAGTCTGACGGTCATCGTTCCGGCCGATGCTGAGGTCAGCTATGACGGTCAGGCACATACGCCTGAGGGGGTCACTGTGACCGACAGCGTCCCCGGGCTGAGCGTGACCTATCGCGATTCGCAGAACGGTACCTATTCTGATACGATACCGTCTTTCACTGCTGCGGGGAGCTACACGGTCTATTACCGGGTCACGGCCGATGGCTGCCATACGGCCGAGGGCAGCTATAACTTCACGATTACCCCCAAGGACATCAGCAGAAGCGTCTCAGTCACCTTTACCCCGGCTAAAGCCGAGAATGCGACCAGCGAACCCGATATGGTCGTGAAGGACGGCGATACCGCGCTCGTCCGTGACACGGACTACACCGTGGAGTTTGAGTATAATCCGGAGAGCTCCCGTGACAGTCTCAAGTACGGTACTGCGGGACTCAGCTTCAAGGGCAATTATACCGGCAGCTATGTCGGAGAGTTCCGGCAGACGCTGTTCAGCATTACCTATCACGCCAACTGGAGCTGGTATAAGGGCAGTCACAGCGGCCTGGAGGTCGACGCAAACGGCAACTTTGCCCGCTTTACCGGTGTCACGGTCGACGGTGTCGCTCTCGGCAGCGGTGCCTATGATGCGGAATCCGGCTCCACCAAGGTCACGCTTAAACCGAGCTATCTGAATAATCTGAGCCTTACGCGGCACACGCTGCGTATCTACTTTGAGGACGGCTATGCCGAGACCGACTTCAGCATGCGCGAGCACCTCACCCCGACCACCGGCGACAACAGCAACCTGACGCTCTGGATCATCCTGGCCGTCGTCAGTCTGGCTGCTCTGGCCGCGGTCGCCGTGATCCTGACGAACAAAAACAGACGCAGGAGAAAGAAAAGAGCAAGAGGAAACCGGCGCGAATCATGAATGAATCGGCTTATTCTCACCGTTATCTGTAATGAATTTGAAAAAGCGAGAGGAGCCCTGCACTTGGGGGCAAATCTCGCTTTTTACACAGCTGCCTGGTTGCTGCATCGGCAACTGAAGAACAAAACGTGAATTCCCAAACTAAATTCCATTTTATTTTCCACTGTGGAATTTACTTTGGGAATTCACTGAAAAAAATCTGCGAATGGAGAAAATCGCTCTTGACTTTTCATATCTCCGGTGCTATGATAATCAAGCATTCAGAATTCTGAGTTGTCAATTGAATATGCGCGAGTGGTGGAATTGGTAGACTCGCTAGATTCAGGTTCTAGTGTACATTTCGTACGTGGGGGTTCAAGTCCCCCCTCGCGCACCATAAATCCTCAAATCAGTAATGATTTGGGGATTTTTCTTTCTCTATTGTTCCATAATCTGTGATATTAAGATTTTTGGAGAATAGATTATTTTGCCCTTCTTGACGCTAGATTTTCAAAACACGAAAGGAAGGGTTTTTCCATGCGCAGAACCACTATTTTGAACGCGGTCGAGGTCAAGCGGACGAGCTTTACCGAGGCCGAAAACGCCTTTTACAAGCACTGTATCATCCCTTTCTTTCAACTGGAGTGCATGATGCCAATTTATGCATGCTTTTCTTGTCAAAGAGCATTTTTAGGGCAAGTATTTAC
>CACXDT010000094.1 GCA_902766405.1 Oscillospiraceae bacterium | reverse complement strand
CGACCTTCTTTCGCCGCGTGAAAATCTATGAGCAAGCTTTCTCTAAAACGTCCAATTAATGCATAAAAATGCAGAACAGGTATCAAATTGGATTTGAAATCGACCGGCCATGCCGGCAGCCTGCTTTTTCGCGTATTCCTCATACTATTCATGGAGGAACGAACAAATCGTCCCTTTTTCCAGGAGTCGCTGAAGGCGGATTGTGCGGTCTTGTCTTAAGCGCCGCCATGTCCCGCGGCAGGGGAGCCGAGAGCGTCAGCAGTTCGCCGCTGACGGGGTGGCGCAGCCGGAGATACGCGGAATGCAGGGCCGGGCGCGGCAGGCGGTCGTCTCCGCCGTACAGGCGGTCGCCAAGCAGTGGATGCCCGAGCGCGGCGCAGTGCAGGCGCAGCTGGTGCGTACGGCCCGTCAGCGCTCGCAGCCGCAGCAGGGAACAGTCGGAAAAGGCTTCCAGTGTATGATACTCGGTGACGGACGGTTTGCCGTCCGCGCGGATCTCCTGCGCCGTCGGGTGGTTTTGCGCTTTGGCGATCGGCAGCTCGATCCGGCCGTCGGGCGGATTGAAACGCCCGGCCGCCAGTGCGAGGTATTCACGCACAAAGGCGTCGGTGTGCAGCTGCCGCCGCAGCAGCTCGTGGACATAGGCGCTTTTGGCAATGACCATCAGCCCGCTGGTGCCGCGATCCAGACGGTTGACAGGGTGAAAGGCCTGCCTCTGTCCCCAGCGCGCGGCCAGCGCGTTGGCTACGGTCGGCTGTGTGCCGGACGCGCTGCCGTGGACGGCCATGTCGGCGCTCTTATTGAGCACGGCCAGATCCTCATCTTCATACACAAAATCCAGCGGCACAGCGATCGGCGCAGCGTCGTTGCGGCCGTCCCAATCGCCGATCTGAACCGTGAGGATGTCCCCTTTACGTACGCGCGCGTTGGTAAAGACGCGCTCCCCGTTCAGACAGATGCCCGCGGGACGCAGCTTCAGCGCGGCGATATGTCCCTCGGCCATATGGAGCACTCCCGTGAGGAGCCGTTTGACCTCTCGCCCCTCCCAATCGGGCCGGACCGTCAGCGACAGGGTGCGGAGACTTGTGGATTCCATTTGCTTTCCCCTCTGCAATGCGGTATAGTATAAGCCAATTCAGATAAGCCTAAGCTCCTTATAAGCCTAAGCTCCTTAACTTAATGATATAGTACTGTAAACTGCAAGAAAAAACAGGAAGGAGGTGCGCGCGATGGAACTGGGACGCTTTGCTCCCACGCCGAGCGGCCGGATGCATCTGGGCAATGTGTTCTCCGCCCTGATGGCGTGGCTGTCGGCCAAAAGTGCGGGCGGAGAGGTGCTGCTGCGCATCGAGGATCTCGACACCGTCCGCTGCACGGCACAGAACACGGCGCTTCTGAGAGACGACTTACGCTGGCTCGGTCTCCGCTGGGACCGGGAGCAGCCCTGCCAGAGCAGCCAGGGCGCGCGTTACGCGGCCATCTTAGAGGAGCTGCGGCAGCGCGGCCTGGTCTATCCCTGCTGGTGCAGCCGCGCGGACATCGAGCACGCGGCCAACGCTCCGCACGCCTCGGACGGGCATACGGTTTACCCCGGCACCTGCCGCGCGCTCAGTGAGGAGGAACGGGCAGAGCGCATGGCCAAAAAAACGCCGCTCTGGCGGCTGCGTGTACCGGACGGGACGGTCTCTTTTACCGACGGGCACTTCGGGCCGTACCGCGAGAATCTGGCGGTTGAGTGCGGCGACTTCATCCTGCGCCGCGCCGACGGTATCTTTGCCTACCAGCTGGCCGTCGTGGCCGACGATATCGCCGCGGGCGTCACCCAGGTGGTGCGCGGGCGCGACCTGCTGCCCTCGACGCCGCGGCAGCTGCTGCTCTACCGCCTGCTCGACGCCGCGCCGCCCCAATACTATCATATCCCGCTGCTGACGGCGCCGGATGGCCGCCGTCTCTCGAAACGGGATCGGGATCTTGATCTTGGCTTGCTGCGGCAGCGCTTCACCGCCGAGGAGCTGATCGGCAGACTTGCCCACGCGGCCGGTCTCACCGATACAGACAGGCCCTGCACAGCCGAGGCGCTGATCCCGGCCTTTTCCTGGGACAAGGTGCCGAGAGAGGATATCGCGATCCATTTATAAACGAAATTGAGAATTGCGTTTGCGATATTGCCATGTTTTTCAGCTGCCCCGTCAGGGGCGAGAAAAACGGCATCCAATTGGTATAGTAAACGAAAATCAATATAAGATCCCCCGCTGCGGTGATCCGCATCGGGGGATCGTTGGAAACGCTGATTCCATCGGGGTGCGCCGAGCTGCGTACGACGGTTGGGTCAGCGTTTGAGCGTCAGCCGTCGAGACCCACCATAGCGGCGGCCTGCCAGCGCTGGTTGTACATCACGAACACCAGCTGATAGCCGTTCTCGGTATCATACGAGGATTCACTGTACCACGACTGCGATGTGGCCGAGGCGCTGTAGTGAACCGTACAGGTGAAGCAGCGATCACTGATAAAATCGAAGTGGTCGATGCTGAACTCGTCGTAGCTCAGCTCAGTGTCCGAGGCCCAGTACATCGCGTCGGCGGAGTTGCGGATATAGCGGTAGAGATCAGACTGCGGAACCACGATCTCCAGAAGCGCTCCCAGCGCGGCGCGGTTCAGGCTGTGGGAGGCATAGTCCATATAGCGCGAATAGAAGGTGTTTACCGCCTCGCGGATCTCATCCGGAACCTCATCACCGCCGCGCAGGCAGCACAGCGAACCGTCCCCGCCCACTAAAGGTGCCATCTCGCGTCCGTTGCTGTCGACCACCGTGATCTCGGGCTTCGTATAGAGATGGTCGCCGGTGTAGACCAGCGAGGTATAGGCATTGCCGTCTGTGAAGTCATCGAGGCCGGCAAAGATGTCCTTGCAGACGTGGTCCACATCGGCCTCGGTCAGAACGGCGCCGGAGACGGTTACCGTTGCGTCGGCCGGAGCCTTGACACGGAAGCTGTAGGGGCCGTAGATGTCAACGGTGTAGGGGCAGACGCCGTTTTCGATTGCGCCGCTCGGCGCTATCTCAGCGCCGTCCTCACCGGTCACGGTCACGTTGCCGTACAGTCCGGGGATCGTATAACGCAGGTAGCCGGCTCTTATGTCAAAGCGCCGCTCCAGCTCGGTCAGGTGCGGCGTGGGGATATCGCTCGCGGTCAGATAGCTCTCGGGCACGGCCACACCGTTGACAAACAGGCGATAGCCGTTCGGCGCGTCGATCTGTAAGGTCAGGCCGGTCAAAGCCGTGCGGAAATCGAAGGCCTCGATGCGCTCGACCTCCCATTCGCTGCGGCCAAAGCCGCTTTTGGTTCCTGCCTTTGCCTTCAGCGTGACTGTGGCGGCGCGGTGGCGGCCGGCATAGACCGCAAAGCGCGGCTGTGCGGCGCTGCTGTCGAGCGCGCGGGTGTAGCTAAAGGTGCCGCCGCGCAGGAAGCTCTCAAAATACTCGTCAAAAAGCGCCTTGTTGCTCTCAAAGGGCGTGTTGTCCTCGGGCACTGTTTCACGGATCGTTCGGTACCAGTCGTCCTCACGCATGTCCGCCATCAGGGCGTCCATCGCGAGCTCGGGCCGGGTACGCTCGTACACGCCGGTATAGCTGTACAGCACCGCGCAGCCAACGGCGCCGAGGATCAGAAGGAATGCGGCCCAGATCAGCAGCTTCATGCCCCAGGACAGTTTACGCTTCACCATCGCCGTACGCCTCCTTCAATACGATAAAGCCGGTGGGGATCCGGCGCGGCCCGGTGACGGAGGCGCAGTTGTTGATGATCTCCCCGCCGTAGACCATCGTGGAGGACGAGCCGCCGTCCAGATTCCCGGCATTGACGGCTCCGTATTGCAGCATGATATTGCAAACGTCCTCGACGGTGGCGCCGAAGGTGTCAAAGCTGCGGCCGTCCAGACACAGCAGCAGCAGCGTACCGTCCTCGCGCTGGCCGATGGCCGTGCGCGGGTTGACGCCTGCGCCGAGATCCTGAGTCTGTACCTGGCCGTTGATGATCAGGGACGAGGCCACACCGTCGTGCGTCGTAAAGCTGACGCCCCAGCGCACGCCCTTTTCGAGTGCCTCCGAGCCCCGCATATTGCCGACGATCAGGATGCCGTCGGCATCCAGACCGACCACGGCGTAGCGGACGCTGGGGTTGCCGTAGATGAGCTGTCCGTCCTCGATGACAAGGCCCTGGGGGGTGCCGCCGTTGCCAAGACCGTTGTTGTCCACAAAGCCGCCGGCGTTGATGCCGCCGATGCCGTCGTATTTGGCGACCATATCGGTCAGCAGCAGACCGGGATCCCGGCCAAACTCGCCGGAGGTACCGAGAATCACGCTCTTCCTGTCCCGAACCAGCAGCAGCTTGCCCTTGCAGTTGCCGTAGGCGATGTCGATGACCTCGACGTTTTCCCCCGCGTCGCTGATCGCCCTGGCGTCAGCCACGCGGATCAGCGAGGTGTTGACCTCCTCGGTCTGCACATCGCCGGTGTTCGTCAACAGATAGCTGTCAAGCTCGTCATCCGTGAGGAACAGCGGGGCGATCCAGCGCAGGGCGCTGGTCTCGCGCATACTGCTGACAAACATGCGTGTCAGTGTGGGGGAGCTGCCGCGCTCCATCACAAAGATGACGCCGAAGAGCGTCAGCACCACGCACAGCAGCGTGACGCCAAGGAACGAGAGCACGCGGCCCACAAGGTGTCCGTCCGGCCGGGACGCCGACTCGGCGACGGGGGTTTCAGATGGATAGCTTTCGTTTTCCATAGGTATCCTTATCCTTCAGAGGGCGAATTGCACTGCCGGTCGTCAAAAGCAAAATCGTACTGCATCTGCTCTCGCAGCAGCGCGTATCGCTCGGTATAGCCGCCGCCGGGCTTGAAGCGCCACTGTCCGGAGGTGGTGGGGTCGCCGCCGCCGTCGCTGACAAAGCAGCTCTCGGGCAGACTGGCCTTCAGCTCCTCCACCTGCTCGCGGGTGACATGGTTGTAGGTCGTGCCGCAGATGCGCACCTGCTTGAGCGTCTGCTTGCCGTACAGCGGCGAGATGTCTGCCAGGTTTTTCATGGCGCCGATGTTGACATATTCCAGCTTCTCCATCCCGGCCAGCACGCTGATGTCGGAGATCGGTGTCGTGATGCACTCAAAGAATTCGATGTCGGGGCAGGCTTCAAAGGGCGAGATATCGCTGATATTGGTCAGCGATACGATGGCGACCTGGAGCTTGGGGAAATAGCGGACGAATTCCACGTTGGTCAGATAGCGGTTGTGGCCGATATCAAGATACAGCACGTCGTGCATGTACTTGAGCAGGTGGACATTGTTGTCCAGCAGCCGTGGGGTGTTGATGAGCGTGGTGTCGGTCATGAACGGCCAGCCGCGGATGTCCACGCTGAAAACGATATTGACATCTGTAAAGTCGTTCTTCAGCGCCTCCATGCCGTCGTAGTCGGTGATGCCGCAGGACTTGACGCGCAGCAGCTCCAGACTGTCGAGATAGGGCAGCACCTGGCGGAACACAGCCACGCCGTCATTACCGATGTTTTTCCGCTCGTAGCGCAGCTCCGTTGTGTCGTTGTCGGCGTCCAGACCGTAGAGGGAGAAGCGGACCAAAAGCCTGGCCTGCGGAGCGGCCTTGTCCAGTCGCTCCAGATTCTCGAAGCTCATGGCGGTGTATCCGTTCGCGGCCACGGTGTTGATCTCACGGAGATCACTCATCAGCGGAAAATAGAGACAGAGCGCCGTGACGGTCTCGTCATCGGCGTCAGAGAGATCCAGAGATACCGTCGTATCCGACAGGGCAATGCCCTCGACGGTCTTCTGCCAGGAGATACGGGCGTTGGGATAGGCCGCGCGGATCGTGACGAGCCCGTCCGCGCCGAGCGAGGTCTCGCCCAGCTCGATGGCTGTGACGGCCGGGAGCTTCCTGGCGGCGGCACAGAGGGCTTCGAGCGTGAAGCCGCCCTCGCTGAGCGCGAGCGTTTCGGCGTCGGGGAGCACGGTGCTGCCGCCGATGTCGATCTCGACGGTCGGAGTGGGTGTGGGGACAGCCTCCGTCTCTGCCGCGGCGATCAGGGCGGCGTCAGTGCCCTGATTGCCGCAGCCGGCGAGCAGCAACAGCAGCGCCAGCAGACCGGACACCAGCAGTTTGTTTTTATTCCGAATCATGGCGGTTCCCTCTCCTCTGATCTATGATAAGCAGAACGGATTCGGCAATCACGAGCACCAGAAAGACGACGAACGGGATCTTGAAGGTATCGCGGCCGAGCATATGCATGGCGGAATTGAAGCGGTCGATGACCCACAGCACGAGGAAGATCACCGACAGGTCGATGCACAGATGTGGGAGCATTTTCCTGAACATCAGTCGGTCACCTCCTCGCTGTCAGTCACGTAGATGCAGTCGGAGACCGGCCGCCCGTAGGGATAGCTGACCAGCGCGCCCTGCCAGGTGAAGCCCGCGCTGGCGCCGCCGTCGAGATTAAAGGCCCGCACACAGCCCAGGTCGTAAAAAAGCTGGCTGAGCCCCTGCATCGTGATGCCGTTGGAGCCGGGGATCCGGCCGTCCACCTGGATGAACACATAGTGCCCCGGCTCGACATAGCCGATGGCCGAGCGGGGGTTATTGCGCGTGACCGAGCTGTTGAATTCGCTCATCACCTGGCCGTTTTCGTCTAAGAGCATCGGCCCGAAGGCCCAGGCCTGGTAGACGCCCATGGTTCGGACGGCCTCCATATCGAGCTGCTTGTTCGTCAGCGTCACCATGCTGCCGTCGTCGAGCAGCAGGCAGACATCGTCGAACCTCGTCTCGCGATACAGCACACCGTTGCGGACCACAATGCCCTCAAGACGGGCGTTGTAATGGTCGCCGGAGATGGCGGCCACAGCCTCGCAGCGCGAGGACATATCGCTGAGAGGCTCATTTCCCTTGGCGTATGCGCCGCGGCCGAAGGCCGTGCGCAGGAACTTGAGGTCTCTTACGTAAATGTCGGCCACATGGTAGATCAGCCCCGGCTCCGACACCTCGGTATAGGTCACGTTGATATTGCGGCTGCGGTAGCTGTTCTCGTCGGCAATGACCTCGCCGTCGGTAAATTTGTCGTGGAAGCGCTCGTCAAACATGCCGTCGTAGACGATCGGCTCCGGCGTTGGGGCGACAGGCGTCTCGGGGTCGGCGGTCACTTCGGGCGTGACCGCCGACGGGAGCGGCTCGCCGGAGGCCTCGGCCGTGGCCGTCAGCGCGCCGATCACCTGCGGCTCCGTCACCGCCTGGCGGGGAAAGACGATATGTACCAGGGCAAAGAGATTCAGTCCCACGGCGATCACGAGCAGATCGATCAATACCAGCTGCCAGACGCGCAGCTGTCCCGGCCGGGGGTCGTGCTTGCTGTGAATAACACTCACTTCCTTAGTTATTCATAAAAATCGGGGAAGTACTGCTTCATGGTCTCGTCGTCGAAGCCGCTGTAGCGCTGCAGCAGCCTGACCCACTTGACATCGCGCTCCGCGGTAAACACGTTGCGCTGCCGCGTCAGGTTGCCGCTGTAGTCCTGCGTATCGTGCCAGCGCTTCATATCCCGGCCGACCTCCGTGTCGATCTCGCCGGCCATCTCGTCGAGCTTGGCGAGCACGGTGTCATAGCGAAAACCGTTCTGATAGATCTGCGAGGCGGTCTCGACCACCAGCGTGCGGAAGGTCAGGCTGTTGTCCAGCGCGTTCATGATGTTCCCGAGCTGGGAATCGAGCTGGTAGAGCGGGTTCATCGAGGGCTCGGCGCTGCCCATCGCGATATCGAGGTCAAAGAGCATCACGCGCCACTTACTGTCCGGCGCGTTGCCCTTGCAGTAGCGGATGTTGCCCGTGGGGTCGAGATTGTTGAAGTAGCTCTCATAGCAGATCCACTGGGCAAAGGTCTGCATATCGAAGCGCGCGGCAGCTTGGGCGTAATTGTCCGCGTCGGCCATATCGTTGTAGCACATAAAGCGGTAGAGCTCCATCAGCTCGGCGTGGTGGACGAAGGGGGCGCGGATGATGACGGACTCGGCTTCGTCGGAACCGGTGTGCTCGGCCACGTACTTGGGCGAATACGACTCGCGGAGGTTGTACAGTCCGTAATACTGGCCGTTGATATACATGGCCGCATAGCGCGCGTCGAGCGTCAGCGGATCGACCACGCAGGTGTCAATGGCCATCAGCGAGACCAGCGGATCGCGCAGCAGGTGCATACCGCCAGTGTCCTGCCCGCGCATCAGGAGCGAATGGAACTCGGTGATGCCGTTGCCGAACAGGTCAAAATCGGTGTTCAGGTCGCCGCCGTAGCGATCCTTGAAGATGAACTTCAGGCTTTTCTTGGCCTGCACCGTGCGCGAGATGGCGCCGTGGATCGAGACCGCGCAGTTGCGCGAAAAGCTGCCGTCCGGGCCGTAGAACGAGAACGAGGCGTCCATATCGTAGTCGTTGTTGTATTTGAAAATATAGTTGACATCCTTGGGATCCATGGCTACGCTGACGACGGGAAGCGAGTGGTTTTCATTGATGATATAGTCCGCGGCGATGCTGTCGCTCGCCTGCTTGCCGGGGATAAAGCTCGCGATCCGCAGGCAGGTCGTCGATGTCAGCGTGATCGGCCCCTCGTAGGCCGGGGAGGCCTCGGTCGGGACACTGCCGTCGGTCGTATAGCGAACTGTGCCCTCGCCGGCGAGCTCGACCTGCACGCTCTCGACACCGTTATAGACGCCGGGCTCGGTGACAAAGGAGGGAACCTCGCAGTGAAAGCGGCAGCCGCCAATGTTTTCTTTGGTCGGGGTGCGTGTGCCGAAGATGAAAAAACCGCTCTCGTCGGGAAGACGGCCCTTGCTGCAGTTGAGCGGGATGTCGTTGACACCCACATAGTCGCAAAGCGTGCCGTCGGCGCGGAAGATATACAGGGCGTCCTGGTAGCAGTCCAGGCCAAAGGGCGCATGGATGATGGTGGTCGACCCCTCCGGCTCGCCCAGATCCAGCACGAAAAGCCGCCCGGCCGCCAGGCTGTATCTGGGCAGCTGGAACTGGAAGGGGTCGTTCAGATCGTCAGTGATGTAATAGTCGCTCAGGTCGATGACGCCGCCGCTGTTGTTCTTGAATTCCACCCAGTCGTAGAAGGCGCCGGCGTGGTAGTTGTAGGTGCTGTTGTGCGTGACAAACTCGTTGATCAGCAGCTCATTCTTCACGTCGGTGGCCTGAATAAAGGTCTCGCGCCCCTCCTCGGTGTTGGGGTAGCCCGGTGTCGGGAGGAAGGTCACGGTCTGGCTGTCGCCGTCAAGGCAGAGAGAGCTGTCCTTGTCCAGCTCCTCGTAGCTCACGCGCAGCAGCTCATAGCCCATCGGAGAGGAGAGCAGCAGCTCGTCGTTGTGACGGGAGAGCGCAAAATTGGCGTGCAGCTGATTCTCACGCCTGTCCTTCCCGGACAGGTAGATCACGGTATACTGCCCCGGCTCGATCACCAGCGAAGGGATCTGCCACTTCTGCAGCTCTTTTTCGCTGTCGGACAGCCAGAAGCCGGTAAGCTCACAGCGGCTCTCGCTGGGGTTGTACAGCTCGACCCAGTCGGTGAAATCGCCGTCCTCATCCCGCAGACAGGTCTCGTTCGAGGCCATCAGCTCGCTGATGACGACATTGATTGCTGTCAGATCCGGCGTGGGTTCGGGGGTCGGCTCCGGCGTTGGCTCCGGAGTGGGGGCGGGAGGAACAGCTGCCTGGGCACAGCCGACCAGCAGCACGGCCGACAGCATGAGCGTGAACAGCACAGGCAGAAGCCGGTGTCTATGTGAAATGGGAAGCAGCTTCAAGAAATCACCTCAAAGGGCGTCAATTGACACCAAATCAATGCAGATCATTATATTCCTTATTTTTCATAGTGTCAACAAATAACCGATTTCGTTTTTGGGACTAAGGCATAGCAATCACGCTGTGTGAGTGGCCGCCTGACGGCAGGAGCTGTCAATCGGCAAAATATCTAATTTTTTGAGCGAATTTTCGTTCAATATTTCTTAACAACTCATCTTGCATTTTCCAGTTCCGGGGACTATGATACAGGTGCTCTGTAGGGTGCGCTTCTGTGCCCTGTGGGGAATCAATAGAAAGGGAGAAATGTAAGATGATTAGTTTCCTTATCTGTCTTTGCATCCTTATCGTCGGTTACTTTACCTACGGTAAGCTCGTCGATCAGACCTTCGGGCCGGACGACCGTGAAACTCCCGCTGTGGCCATCAACGACGGTGTCGACTATGTCGTTCTGCCCCAGTGGAAGCTGTTTTTGATCCAGCTGCTGAACATTGCGGGCCTCGGCCCCATCTTCGGCGCGCTGTCCGGTGCCATGTGGGGACCTGTGGTCTTCCTGTGGATCACCTTCGGTACGGTTTTTGCCGGTGCTGTGCATGACTACTTCGCCGGTATGCTGTCCGAGCGCAACAACGGCGCCTCGATCTCCGAGGTCACCGGCATCTATCTGGGAGGCGCGATGAAGAACGTCATGCGCGTCTTCTCGGTCATCCTGCTGATCATGGTCGGCACCGTGTTCGCCGTCGGCCCTGCCGGACTGATCGTCACGCTGTTTTCCAACAGCGGTGTGAGCACGCCCATCCTTGTCAACAAGGTGTTCTGGCTCGCGATCATCTTTATCTATTACTTCATCGCCACCTTCATTTCTGTCGATAAGGTTATCGGCAAGGTCTATCCCGTGTTCGGCATCTGCCTGATCATCATGGCGATCGGCGTCGCCTTCGGCACGATGACCAGCGGCAAGGCCAACATGGAGCTCTGGTCCAACTTCCGCAACATGCACCCCAAGGGAACCCCCATCTGGGCCTTCATGTTCATCACCGTCGCCT
>CACXDT010000093.1 GCA_902766405.1 Oscillospiraceae bacterium | reverse complement strand
CTGTGGCGCTTCTTCTGCAGCGGATAATCCGGCGTCGAGGTGCCCTCGACTGTGATCTCATCGGCCTTGAGCTCGAAGGGCTGCTTGGCCTCGGGCGTCAGCACCAGGGTACCGTGCACGATCAGGGCGGCGCCAACATTCTGGTGCGCGATCTCGTCATAATTATTGAGGCTGCCCCTCTCTAACACAACCTGCAGGGATTTGAAGCAGCTGCCGTCGTTGAGCTCGACAAAGCCGAAGTTTTTCATGTCGCGCACGGTTCTGACCCAGCCGCAGACTGTGATCTGCTGCCCGTCGAACGCGGCGGCGTCGGCATAGATGCCGGCAATTTTCTGGCGTTTCATTGGCACTCGTCCTTTCTTTTTTATAACTGTTCAGTCCCCGCAAGGGGACTGAACAGTTATAGGGGAAGCACGGCGCTGCGCGCACTCGCTTGCGTGAGACGCTCGCACACTTGCGCCGCGAGAAGAGTTTTTTCCGAGGCGCGTGTCCCCGGAAAAAACAGATTTGAATCTGTTTTTCGCCTTCCGAGGCGAAAAATCAGAGGCGTTCCCCCTCTGAACTCCCCCTTAAATAGGGTGAATCGTATCGTTTCCGCATTTTTTAAGTGGTTTATCTTGCCTGCAACATTATAGCCACACGGCATACGATTTGCAAGGGTTTATTAAAAGATAATTCTGACTGGGGCGTTGTAGTTGCACAGCTCCACGTCGGTAAATTCGCCGCCGGCCTCGCCGTCGCGCGTCCAGGCGACCGGTTTTTCAAAGTGGAAGCGCGCTTTTTTTGTGTGGACGATCAGCAGATTCTCGCTCTCCTCATAGGTCTGCGTCAGTACGGCGGAGAGGATATCGCCCACACCCTCCATATTGCCGGGGTCTTTCACGAGCACCAGCTCAGAGAGACCGTCGCCGAGCTGTACCATCGAATCGGTAAATTTGATCATGCCCGCGACGGAGCTTGAATTGGACATGCTGCCATAGAGCACCCTTCCCTCGAAGCGGCCGCCGTCATATTCGACAACGGTGGGGATGCTCTCGAGCTTTGGCAGCAGAGCCATACCCTGCAGCACATAGGCCAGATGGCCCAGCGCCTTCTTCTGATCCTGCGGTGTGGTATAGCTGACCTCGGTAAACGCGCCAAAGGCCGCGATATAGGCAAAATAGGCGTCCTTCCCAAAGCCGCCGACATCGAAGGGATGGGGCGTGCCCTGGATCAGACAGCGCGCCGCGCTGAGCGTATCGTTTTTCGGCAGCCCCAGCGTTGTGGCGATGTCGTTGGTCGTCCCCATCGGGAAATAGCCGACATCGGGGGGATCGGTCAGCGTCATCAGGCCGGCGATCACCTCGCTGAGCGTGCCGTCGCCGCCGACGCAGGCCACGGTATCATAATCCTTGGCATATCTGGCCGCATACTCCGTGGCCTGAAGCGGGCCGGTGGTATAAAACAGCGTCGTGCGGTAGCCGGCGCCGTCGAGCAGGCGCAGCGCCTCGCCAAAGTTTTCCTCATATCCGCCGTGCCCCGCAGCCGGATTGATAATCAGCATCAGCTTTTTTTCCAATTGAAACACTCCCTTTGTTTACCTGCACCCTTGGAAATGAAAAAGGACACGGGCTTCACCGTGTCCTTTTGGATTATTTCTTACTCGGAAAGACCGTTGAGCTTGACTGTCATCGCGGACTTTTTGTGAGCCGCGTTGTTCTTCGGCAGCAGGCCCTTGCCGGCTGCGCGGTCAACTGTCTTTACGGCAACTTTATAGGCACTGACGGCTGCGTCGCGGTTGCCATCGGCAACGGCTGCGTCAAACTTTTTCATCATGGTCTTGAGCTCAGTCTTGTCCGCACGGTTCTTGGCACGAAGCTGCTTGGACTTTTCGTCTCTCTTGGCAGAAGATTTAATGTTGGCCATGTTCGATCGCCACCTCCTCCTACAAAATTGCGTATCATCAACACCAGACAGGCAATGATTCACTCGCGTTATGTGATTATAGCAAAAGTATTCGGGAAAATCAAGTACTTTTTTACTGTTTTTGAAAAAATTTTGCAATTAGTATACTTTGTATCGTATTTGGAAACCCTCTACTATATATAGTATTACTTCCTGGAGGTCACTTTTATGATTTACCGAAGAACCGATGTCGCGGCTGAGGCGCACAGATTATGGGCCGCGTCCGCCGATTCCTTGACGGAATTATCCGGCGTTGTTGCCCGCACGGAGAAACATGGCTCTTTTACTGTCGAGCAGGTCGAGATATGCTCCGTGGAGGGCAGCGAGGCACTCCGCAAGCCCCAGGGCCTCTATTTTACGCTTGAACTCCCCTCACTGCCTACACGCGGCCACCCCGATTTCAATACTGCGGCCTCTGTGCTCTCCGAACTGATCCGCCGCTGTCTGCCGTCTCCGCCGTCCTCGGCTTTGATCGTGCTGCTCGGCAACAGCGATATCACGCCCGACGCGCTCGGGTCTCTGACGGCGCCCTGGCTGCTGGTCACACGGCACCTGCCGAAGCTCCCTGCGTTTCTCAGCTCCTGTTCGATTGCGGTTTCCCGTCCCGGTGTTCTTGGCACCAGTGGGATGGAGAGCGCGCAGCAGGTTTCTGCGCTTGCCGGGCTGCTGCACCCCGACTGTGTGCTCTGTGTCGACGCCTTGGCCGGGGCTGATCCCTCGCGCGTCTGTCGAACCGTTCAGGTCTGTTCCACCGGTATTTCGCCGGGTTCGGGTGTTGGAAACAACCGCGAAGCTCTCAACCGGGAGACGCTCGGCGTGCCTGTCGTAGCTATCGGTGTGCCGACGGTACTTGACGCCGCTTCTCTCTCTCCTGAGCAGCCTGTTTCCGACTGCTTTCTTACACCGCGCTCTATTGATCTCTCTGTCCGTTCCGCGGCCAGACTGATTGGCTATGGCATCGACCTCGCTCTGCTGCCGCAGCTTACCGTCTCTGATGTCGATATGCTTGTCGCCTGAGCAATGTTTCACGTGAAACAGGGAATGCTTTTCCGTAAAGATGTTTCACGTGAAACATAAAAAATACATAGGATACCCGCAGGCACTCAATTCAAATTTTATGCAAAAATACAGGCAGTCGGCAATTGAAAAGCACTCTTCACGCTGATATAATAGGAGGGCAACTGACAGGAAAGGAGAGAACATGGCAAAGATCATTGCATTTGCCAACCAGAAGGGTGGCGTGGGCAAAACAACAAGCTGCGTCAATCTCTGTGCGGCGCTGCACAGGCTGGGGAAGGCCGTATTGCTGGTGGACGGAGATCCGCAGGGAAACGCCAGTTCCGGTATGGGCGTGGCAAAAAGCAAACGACCCAATACCTACGATTTGCTGATCAACGAAGCCAAAGTAGAAGACTGTATCGTCCACACCGATTACGGAGACGTAATTCCGACAGGAAAAGAACTGGCCGCCGCGTCCGTAGAGCTGATTCACCGGGAACAGAGAGAATTTGCACTGAAGAACAGTCTGAATCCGCTGTACGCCGATTATGACTATATTCTGATCGACTGTCCCCCTTCGCTGGAGCTGCTGACAGTCAACGCCCTGGTCGCAGCCAACAGCGTCCTGGTGCCGATGCAGTGCGAATATTACGCACTGGAAGGCATTGCAGACTTACTGACGAGTATTCGCATGTGCTCCAAACGTCTCAACCGAAGGCTGGAGATTGAAGGGATCGTGCTGACCATGTACGACCCACGGACAAATCTGACGATACAGGTGGCAGACGAGCTCAGGAAACACCTGGGAAGTAAAATCTACGAGACGACGATCCCCCGCGCGATTCGTCTGTCCGAAGCGCCGAGTCACGGCATACCGGGCGTTGAATACGACAAGAGCAACAAGGGCAGCAAGGCCTACATGGCGCTGGCCGAAGAATTTCTGAAACGGAACGAAAGCAGGTGACACATGGCACAAAAAGAAAAACGAGGACTCGGTGCCGGACTGGACGCCCTGTTTGCAGCAAACGGCTATGAGGATGGAGACAGCGTCGAGCTGACAACGCTGCCGATTGGAAAGGTAGAGCCTCGCGCTGATCAACCTCGCGTGAGTTTTGACGAGGCACAGCTCCAGGAGCTGGCCGACTCAATCACACAGTACGGCGTCATCCAGCCGATCACAGTACGCAGATTAGAGAGCGGCTATTATCAGATCATCGCCGGCGAACGCCGCTGGCGGGCCTCACGTCTGGCTGGGTTGACGGAAATCCCCGTGCGAATCATCGAGGCTGACGACAAGCTGACCGCTCAGCTGGCGCTGGTAGAAAACTTACAGCGCAGCGATCTCAATCCGATTGAAGAGGCCAAAGGCTATCAGAGCCTGATGCAGGACTATGGAATGACCCAGGAGGAGACCGCGCAGAGCGTGGGACGTTCACGCCCGGCCGTGACAAACGCCCTGCGTCTGCTGAACCTGAGCCCGGCCGTGCTAAAGCTCGTAGAAGACGGGCAGCTCAGCGCCGGCCATGCACGAGCGCTGCTGCCGCTGGAAAGTGACGAGCTGCAGCTCCAGGCCGCGGAAGAGGTTATCCGCCTCGGTCTGTCCGTACGAAAAACGGAGGCCCTGGCCTCAAGGCTAACGAAAGCAGCAAAAATGCAGCCGTCCGAACAGAGCACGGAAATCCGCGTGGACTACGCCGCCGAGGTATCCACGCAGCTCTCGAAGCTGTGGGGCAGAAAAATCAAGCTGACCGACGGCAGAAAAATCGGCAAAATCGAGATGGAATACTATGGAGCAGAGGACCGGGAGGCTCTGATAGAGTTACTCTCCAGTCTTAAAAAATAAGGAGGATAAACCCTTGCTCGACATTAAAATTGTAAGAGATAACCCTGAAATCGTCAAAGAGAACATCAGAAAGAAATTTCAGGACCAAAAGCTGCCGATGGTGGACGAGGTTCTCGAGCTCGACTTGAAAAACCGCAACGCCATCACCCAGGCCAGCGAACTGAGAGCCAGGCGCAACCAGCTCAGCAAAGCCAACGGCCCACTTTTCGGTAAGCTGAAAAAGGCCGAGGGCGAGGAAAAAGAGGCCATACAGAGGCAGATCGACGCCAACATGGCCGCGGTCAAAGAAAACGACCAGAAGCTCGCCGAGCTCGAAGCGCTCGAGACCGAGTGTGCCGAGCGTATCCGCCACCTGATGCTGCAGATTCCGAATATCATCGACCCCTCGGTGCCGATCGGGCCGGACGACAGCTGCAATGTCGAAGTCCAGCGCTTTGGTGAGCCCAAGGTTCCCGATTTTGATATCCCGTACCACACCGAAATCATGGATCGTTTCAACGGTGTCGATATGGACGCGGCCGGACGCGTCGCCGGAAACGGCTTCTACTATCTGATGGGCGACATTGCCCGCCTGCACTCCGCCGTGCTCGCCTACGCCCGCGACTTTATGATCGGCAAGGGCTTCATCTACTGCATCCCGCCGTTCATGATCCACGGCAATGTCGTCGAGGGCGTCATGAGCCAGACCGACATGGAGGCCATGATGTATAAGATCGAGGGTGAGGATCTGTACCTGATTGGCACCTCCGAGCACTCGATGATCGGCAAATTCATCGACCAGATCATCCCTGAGGAGAGCCTGCCCCAGACACTGACAAGCTATTCCCCCTGCTTCCGTAAGGAAAAGGGAGCCCACGGCATTGAAGAGCGCGGCGTCTACCGTATTCACCAGTTTGAAAAGCAGGAAATGATCGTCGTCTGCAAGACGGAGGATTCGATGGCCTGGTACGAAAAAATGTGGCGCTTCTCCGTCGAGCTGTTCCTGAGCATGGAAATCCCGGTGCGCCAGTTGGAGTGCTGCTCCGGCGACCTGGCCGATTTAAAGGTCAAGTCCTGCGATATTGAAGCCTGGTCCCCGCGTCAGCAGAAATACTTTGAGGTCTGCTCCTGCTCCAACCTCGGCGACGCCCAGGCCCGCCGTCTCAAAATGCGCGTCAAGAGCGCTGACGGCAAGAGCTATCTGCCGCACACGCTCAATAACACGGTCGTAGCCCCGCCGCGTATGCTGATCGCTTTCCTTGAAAACCATCTCCAGGCCGACGGCAGCGTCACGATCCCCGAAGTCCTGCAGCCCTACATGGGCGGTACTAAGCTTCTTGTACCCAAAAAATAATAAAAACAAGGAGTAGCAGATATGAAAAAGTTTCTGGAAGAGTTCAAAACCTTCATTATGAAGGGCAACATCCTCGACATGGCCGTCGGCGTCATCGTCGGCGGTGCCTTCGGCGCGATCACCAGCTCGCTCGTGGGCGATATCGTCACGCCGCTGCTGGCTGTGCTGTTCCGCAGCCCGAATACCGACGCGCTGAACATCACGCTGCGCGCCGCCGATGAAGCCGCCGGCACCGAGGCCGTTGTGCTGGGTCTCGGCACCTTTATCGGCGCCATCATCAACTTCCTTGTGATCGCGCTGGTACTCTTCAGCGTACTCAAGGCCTTCAACAAGGCCCGCGAGCTGATGGAGAAGAAAAAAGAGGAAGAGGCTGCAGCAGCCGCTCCCGCCGAGGATCCCAAGCCCACCACAGAAGAACTGCTGACCGAGATCCTGGCCGAGCTCAAGAAGAAAAAGTAAAAACAAATCCTGTCCCTCCGGCAAAAGTACCGGAGGGAATTTTTAGAAAAACTGCACGATAAATAGAAGGAAGCTCGCGGAAAATCGCAAGCTTCCTTCTATTATAGTTATGTTTCTTTCTTACGCAATCTTCGTTTCGGTCAGATATTGCAGGATGTCGGGCTTTTCGAAGCCATCGGCGTAGTCCAGGGTGAGCTCGTCCATTTTGGCGTGCAGGACCTTGGAAAAATCCTGCGTGGCAAACAGGCCGCGCGCGGTTGCGCCGCCGCCGGAGGAGGACGTGAGCTCGGCGTCGGCCCTGAGCGGCAGACGCAGAATGACGTGGTAGCCATAGGAGGACTTTACAGGCTCGGAGACCCCGTAGTCCTCGAGCGCTTTGACCGCGTCTTCAAACTCGCTGACCATGACGCCGGAGGTAAAGGTGTAGCCGTCCGGATGGGCGTCCTTGCCGCTGTCCTCATCGAGCTCGCTCTTGAGCTCGGCAAAGCGGGCGAGCAGCACGTCCTGATCCTCGATCGCGCGCAGCTCGTCAGCGATTGCCTGCGCCTTTTCGAGCTTTTCAGCGACAGCCTCGTCGCTCAGCGCCTCGCCGGTAGCGGGATCCACCGTCCTGAACAGGATGTGCTTGGCGCTCAGATAACCGTTCTCCGTCAGGTACTTGAGGGCGTCCTCGTCGCTGACGTTACTGCTGTTTTCGCCATAGCGCGCGTTGAAGGTATTGCTGTAGAGATAGTCCATGCTGATCAGGCGCTCGAGGATCGGCCGGGTCATGTAGCGCTCCTTGAGATAGCCCTCGATGGCCTCCTCGGTGGGATCCTCGCCGAGAGCGGAGACAAAGGTCTGTGCCATCGCATCGGCCACGGCGCTCTGATCCTCGTCGGACAGACCCGCGTCGTGCTCCTCCGAGAGCTCGATGATGGCGGTCATCAGCCGCACATAGTCCTCCGTCGAGCGAAGGACGTAGTCGGCAAAATTCTCGTCTGGCTCTTCATCGCTCCCCCAGGGGTCGGCCCAGGAAGCGCCGCCCCCATAGACCGTCATCTGGGCGATGTAGTTCTCGACGCTGTAGGCCTCATTCGAGAGGAAATAAAAATAGTCCTGCCAGGTCACGTCCCTGCCGCCGACCGCAGCTACAACCTCGTCCGGCTCGTGGGCGGCAAAAAGCGCCTCACGGTCGAGCGTCTGGATGATAACGGGCTCGGCCGTGGTCTCGGGCTCCGCGGTCTCGGCAGCTTCAGCGCTTTCCAGAATCTCCTCGGAAGTCGCGTTGATCGGGGCGGCGGACTGCAGCGCGTCGTTCTTCTTCTGGGCGGTGAGATAGACAATGACGCCGATCAGCAGCACACAGACGACAGCCAGCATGACGACCACAGTCATCATGCCGTTCGACTTCGGTGCACTCTCCACGGCCGCCTCCCGCGGCTTTTGCGCGCCGCAGCCGGCGCAGACGTCGCTCTCATCAGGGTTCGAGGCGCCGCAGCTATTGCATTTCCACATGGTTGATTCCTTCTTTCGTAAGATAATTAATTCAAGTATCTCCTCTGCCGTAGGGGCGCTTTCCCTAAAGGGACTACCTCGCTTTGCTCGGGTCGCGGAAGCGCCCGGCGGCAATCATTTCACGTTTTGCACTTTACCCGGGCGAATTCGTGTTTTGCACGGGCCATTCGTGAATGGCCCCTACGATGCAGAATCTGAGGCGGATGCAAACATAAATAGATATCGTTCAAAACTATAGCACGCCGCCGTGCGTTTCTCAAGCCCTGGCCGCAGAATTCACAGATTCTTCACTCCGAGCACCCCAGGCCCGGGCGAAGGCGCGGGCCTCGTCAATGACGCGCGCGCGGCTGCGGATATGCAGGCTGAGCGCGGGCTTGCTGCCCGCCTCGACGCGCAGGCGGCCCTTATAATCGCTGCTCGCGTACAGGCGCGTGACCTTTTCCATGTCGAAGTTACTGACAAGGAAATGGAGATACCCGGCCTTCTGGGTGATATCGGTGATACCGGCCGCTCCGGCCTCGCCGCGCAGCAGCGCGACATGGATCAGCGCGTTGACGCCCGGCGGCGGATCGCCGAAGCGGTCGAGCAGCTCGTCGGTCAGATCGTCGGCATCGGACTCGGTACGGATGAGCGCGATACGGCGGTAGATGTCCATGCGCTGCTCCGAGGAGGGGATATAGTTCTCGGGGATATTGGCCGCGACGGCGAGGTCGGCCGAGCACTCGGCGCGCGGCGGCACCGGCACGCCCCGCGCCTCGAGTACGGCCTCGCTGAGGAGCTTCATATACATATCATAGCCGACGTCGATCATGTGACCGGACTGCTCGGCG
>CACXDT010000092.1 GCA_902766405.1 Oscillospiraceae bacterium | reverse complement strand
TTGGGCGGCAGGATGTTCTTGAGCTCCACGCGGTTGACCTTGATGCCCCAGGGGTCGGTCGCCTCGTCGAGGATCGAGCGCATTTTGGTATTGATGATGTCGCGGCTGGTCAGGCACTGGTCGAGCTCGAGATCGCCGATGATGTTTCTGAGCGTCGTGGCGGCCAGGTTCTCAATGGCGACCATAGGCTGCTCGATGCCGTAGGTGTAGAGCTTCGGGTCAGTGATCTGGAAATAGACAACGGTGTCGATCTGCATGGTGACGTTGTCCTTCGTAATGACGGGCTGGGGCGGGAAATCGGCCACCTGCTCCTTGAGCGTGACGATTTTGGCGACGCGCTCGATAAACGGGATCTTGAGGTGGATACCGGTGTTCCACGTGGTCTTGTAGGCGCCAAGGCGCTCGATGACAAAGGCTTTTGCCTGCTGAACGACGCGGATGTTGCGGATCAGGATGATAACGACCAACAGAACCAGGGCATAAATGACATACTGCATGATGCTTCCTCCTTAAGTTTTATATAATAGTGTAGTTGCTGTGTACGTTTTTATACCGCCTCGACGATCAGCTTAACGCCCTCGATGCGCAGCACACGGGCCATCGCGCCGCCCGGAATTGTCGGGCCTTCGCCGTCACTGCGGGCCGTCCAGACCTTGCCGCCGACGCTCACCGCGCCGGTGCCGCGCAGATTGTCGATGGTCTCGGTCACCAAACACTCCCGGCCGATCAGCATATCGGCGTTGGTGGGCTGCACCCTGGCGTTGACGTACTTGCGGGCCAGCGGTCTCGTCAGGGCCAGCGCGGCGACCGACACCGCGATAAACCACACGAACTGCAGCCAGAGCGGCGCGTTGAGCAGCGCGGAGATCAGGGCGGCCAGGGCGCCAAAGGCGAACCAGATGGACACCAGCCCGGGAACCACCGCCTCGACCACTAAGAAGAGAACGATCGCACCCAGCCAGACGATTGGCAAATTCATGCTTCAGCCTCCTTTTCCGCATACGCGGTCTTATTTCGTCGTTATCTTACCATAATAGGGTCAACTGTTCAAGCAAAATCGAACACAACCAGATATTTCTCCACGCATTTTACACGGCGTTCTCTGTTTTTTCACAAAATGCTTACACTTGTTTACCGGCGCGGATTTAAACTATTTAAACTTTAATACTTTACTTTTCTAAAATTTTATTGTATCATACATTTACCAAATATTGAAACAGCCTTGGAGGATAAAATGAACAAACTTCCCAAAAAGCCTCGCAACGAGGAAATGTACAGAGCCATCCTGACCTTGAAGGACGTGGACGAGTGCATGCGTTTCTTTGACGATCTCTGCACCGTCACCGAGTTGATGGCTCTCGAGCAGCGTTTTCAGGTGGCCCGCTGTCTCGATAAAGGGATGATCTACAACGATATTCTTTCAGAAACCGGCGCCTCCAGCGCCACGATCAGCCGCGTCAACCGCTCGCTGCAATACGGCAACGACGGCTACGCCATTGTATTTGAGCGGCTGAAGGAGCAGGCTGAACAGGAGGCCGAGACGGTATGAGCTGCTATGGCCCTCTCGCCTCCTGGTACGACCAGCTGACGGGCGATGTGCCATACGAAGCGTTTGCAGCTTACTATCAGGCGGAATTTGCCAGGAAAGGCGGCGAATTCCGCCTTCTGCTCGATCTGTGCTGCGGCACCGGCACGCTGACGAACCTGATGGCTGCGCACGGCTACGAGCTGATCGCTGTGGACGCCTCGGAGGATATGCTGATGGAGGCGCGGGAGAAGAGCGCCGCTCTGCCGACACCGCCGCTCTATTTACTGCAAAGCGCCGAGGCGCTCGACCTCTACGGCACGGTCGACGCCGCCTACTGCTCGCTCGACGGGATGAACTATCTCCCCCGTGAGTCCCTGCCCGAGGTTTTCCGCCGTCTGCACCTCTTTGTGCGGCCGGGCGGGCTTCTGATCTTCGATGTCCACACGGTCGATTGGATGCGCGCACTCGACGGGCAGATCTTTGTCGATGAAACCGACAATGTACTGTGTCTCTGGCGCGCTGACTATGACAGCGAGGAGGACGCGATCGTCTATGGCATGGATCTCTTCTCCCGCCGCGGGAAGCTTTGGGAGCGCAGCGAAGAGGAGCATGTGGAGTATATCCATGAGCCCATGGTGCTTAAGCAGTTGCTGGAGAATGCGGGCTTCACCGATGTCCGGTTGAAGCTGGACGGCCCACAGAGCGACAACGGACGGCTATTTGTGGTAGCGACGCGGTCGGATTGAAGAAAAACAGGAAAGGATCACAGAATGGATAAGATCATTCGTGCCACCGCAGGCGATGGCTTTATCAAAATGGCGGTGATTGCCGCCACAGATCTGGTGCAGCGTGCCCAGCATATCCACCGCTGCTCCCCCACGGCCACGGCCGCGCTCGGGCGGACGCTGTGCGCCGCCTCGCTGCTCGGCGAGGCGATGAAGGAGGACGACGCCTCCCTCACGATCCGTATCAACGGCGGCGGGCCCCTCGGCGGGGTGATCGCGATCTCTGATCACGAGGGCTATGTCCGCGGCGCCGTGGGCAATCCGGCTGTCGATCTGCCTCTCCGCGCTGACGGAAAGCTCGATGTCGGCGGCGCAGTCGGCCATGACGGTATGCTGACGGTCAGCCGCGATATCGGGCTCAAGGAGCCCTATGTCGGCTCGGTCGAGCTGCGCAGCGGCGAGATTGCCGAGGATCTGACCGCCTATCTGCTCGAGAGCGATCAGGTCCCCTCGGCCTGCGCCCTCGGCGTGCTGATCGACACCGACGGCAGCGTAAAAACGGCCGGCGGCTTCCTGGTGCAGCTGATGCCCGGCGCTCCGGACGAGCTCATTGCCAAGCTCGAGGACAATATATTCCTGATGGACCAGCTGACGACGATCCTGGCGGAGGACGGAACCGACGAGGTCTTTCGGCAGGTGCTCAAGGGTTTTGAATACCACGTCGTGCAGGAGGCTCCGGTCGGCTACCGCTGCACCTGCAGCCGTGAGCGCGTCGAGGCCGCTCTGGGCGTTGTGGAGCGCAGCGAGCTTGAAGAGATGATCGCCGAGGACAAGGAGTATGAGATCAGCTGCCAGTTCTGCGACACCGTCTACCGCTTCGGCCCGCAGGAGCTTTCGGAAATCCTCCACCGGGCCGCAGAAAAGGAAGCCTGACGGGATCGTAAAACGGGCGAGCGAGATGTCTCAGGAAAAGACTGATCAGGTTTTTATCAATCCGGGCAGTACGTCCACGAAGCTGGCCTTCAGCGGCTAGGCGCAGGAATAACAATACCGATCTTCAAGAAAACGCTTGTTTTCAAGCGTCTGATGCACAGCGAAGGCTGCACCGGCCAAAGCCTATGCTTTGCCGAAGATTGGTATTGTATGGCTTCAACAAAGGCGCATTGCGCCTTGAAGAAGAGTATAAAAAACAGCGATCTCCGGCGAATTCAGGCATGAATTCGCCGGAGACCGCTGTTTCTTTTGCAGGGCAATCGGGGCTGTTTCGGTACAGCTTCTTATTTCACCAGTTGCTTTGCCATGCGATAGACGCGCGTGGCGTTGATCTCCAGCTGCATCCGGCTCACGGTACCGTCCTTCAGGCCCTTGAGCATGTTCTTGAGATCGCCGGCATTTCCGGGCATGGTCAGGTCGTTTCCGGCCGCGGCGATCCGGGCCGAGACCGGGCCGGGATATTTGTTCCCCTTGCCCGAGACCGCGCCGATGATCCAGTCGGTCATCACAATGCCCTCATAGCCAAACTCGCAGCGCAGGATGTCCTCCAGCAGGTCGCGCCGCTCGGAGGTATGTACACCGTTTAATAGGTTGTACGAGGTCATCAGCGCATGGGGCTGACTCTCCTTCACGGCTATTTCAAAGCCCTTGAGATAGATCTCCCTCATGGCCCTCTCACTGACCTGGCTGTTGGAGCTGTAGCGGTTGGTCTCCTGATTGTTGGCGGCAAAATGCTTGATGGTAGTGCCGCAGCCGGGGTGCTTCTGCACGCCCTTTGTCATGGCGGCGGCGAATTTGCCCGAGATCAGCGGATCCTCGGAGAAGTACTCGAAGTTCCTGCCGCAGCGGATATCGCGATGGATATTCAGTGCAGGCGCCAGCCAGAGGTGTACGCCGAAGCGCTCCATCTCATCGCCTACGATGTCGCCGCAGGTCTCGGCCAGCTCGGTGTTCCAGCTCTGCGCGATCGCTGTGCCGATGGGGATGGCCGTGCAGTATTGCTCATGTACCTCTCCCCTGACCTTGCCGTGGCCGCCCAGGAGCTTCATGGCCAAGGCCACCGCATCGGGCATCAGCTCCAACATGCTCTCCGGCATGGATTCTCCCATGGCATGCGCGCCCTTACCGTCAACCGTATACTGACGGCTCAGACGCAGTCCGGCCGGTCCGTCCGCCATGATCAGCGCGGGGATGCCCTTATCCTTCAGCCGGTTGACAGTCTCGCCCGCGGCGCCCGCCACGCTCTGCGCGGCGCTGCCGATCACGCTCAGGCTGCCCAGTCCGCCGTTGAAGGCGCCGATATTCATCAGCGACAGCTCCTCGTCGGAGAGGGCTGTGACTGCCGGGTCGATCTCATGCGTCAGCGTGTAGTTGACCGTCTCCGCCTGGATCGCCGCAGCGCTTACAGGGATCACCTTGACAAAACGCAGGGGCTTCTCCTCACGCCGCTCCGGCTTCCAGTCGGAAAAGTCCGGCCGGCCAAGGCAGTTTTTCCCCTTGCGCGTGACCGCGTCAGCGTCCAGACGCAGGATCGCGGCGGGCTTGGTATCCGCGCTGGATTTGCCCAGACGCAGCACATAGTCGCCCTTTTCCAGCAGCCAGACGGCTGTCTCTTCCTCATAGGAGGCCAGGTCGTGCATGCAGAAGGACAGAATCAGCTCCTCTTCCTCTCCGGGAGCAAGCTCCTTCGTTTTGGCGAAGGCTGCCAGCGTCTGGTACGGCTTATCCAGCTTTCCCTGCGGCGCGGAGACATAGAGCTGCACGACCTCCTTTCCGGTAAAGCTCCCGACATTTTTCACAGTCGCATTTAGCGTGACGGTCTCTCCGTCGACGGCGGTTTCCCCCGTCTTGATCTCAAAATCGGTATAGCCAAGGCCGAAGCCGAAGGGAAACAGGGGCTTCTTGCCGACCGTGTCAAAATACCGGTAGCCAACATAGACACCCTCTTTGTAGCGGGTATCGTCCCTGTCGCCGAAATCGCCGATCTGCGGATAATCTCCCCAGCTGCTCCAGGTGGTGGTCAGCCTGCCGGAGGGAACGCTTTTGCCGAGGATCAGGTCAGCCAGGATGCTGCCGGTCTCCACACCGAGCTGGCTGAGCAGCAGGATGTTCTTCACCTCCATCACCGGGGTGAGATCGACCACACCGCCCACATTCAGCACCAGCAGGAAGGTTTTATACTTCTCATTGAGCTTCAGAATATCCCGCTTCTCCGTCTCGGTCAGCAGGATATCGCCGGGAACCGGTTTGCGGTCCGAGCCCTCGCCGCTGATGCGGGAGAGCACATACACGGCCGTATCGCCCGTGCCGTACATCGGAATGATATACTCCGGCTCCGGCATAACCGCGCCCATACTCTCGAGGATTGCCACGGTATGGTGTTCCTTCGCCTGCTGCTTCAGGCCGCGGATGAAGTCCCGCCGGGCAGCTGCATAGATGTTCTCGTAGGTCTCCAGCCAGTACTTGCTGCTGACCGTGAAGCCCGCGCTTTCCAGGCCCTCTTCCACAGTGACATAATACCGGGAGTTGACCTCGCCGGAGCCCGTGCCGCCCTTGACGGTTTTGCGCGCACCGCTGCCGTAGAGCGCCAGCTCACAGGGCGCGGGCAAGGGAAAACTCCCGTCAGATTTCAGCAGTACCGCGCACTCCGCGCCGAGACGGCGCGATATCGCACTGTGTTCTCTTTCGTAGTCGTTCATAGCTTCATTCCTCCGTTTGATTCATGGCGCCGATGATCGAACAGCGGCCGGTCCGCGGCGCTTAGGGAACGCTGATTCATCCAGTCCGACACGGGATTATTCTTTATACTCAAACATCAGATCATACATACTGACGGTATCGCCGTCCTGTACGCCGAGCGCCTCCATGCGCTTGTAGACCCCGGCCTCGCGCAGAACCTTGTCGAAGTGCATGCGGCTTTCGTAGTCGGAGAAATTGATCGTCGCCACCAGACGCTGCAGCCACGGGCCCTCGACCAGCCACATATCCTCGAACTTTTCGATCGTCAGATCGCCCGAAGTGTCGACCGTCGGCTCAGGCGGGATGTAGTCCGCCTCGTAGCTCGCGATCGGCGGGAGCTTGGCAAGCTGCCTGGCGCACTCCCCCACGAGTTCGCGTGTGCCCTGGTGGGCCGCGGCGCTGAGCTCGAAGAACGGGTAGCCGAGCGCCTCGACATGCGCTCTCAGCGCGTCGATCGCCTCTCGCTCGTCGCCGAGAAGGTCACACTTGTTGCCGACGACGATCTGCGGCCGGGAGGCGAGCTCTTCACTGTATTCCGAAAGCTCCGCACAGATCGCGTCAAAATCGGCGATCGGGTCGCGGCCCTCGCTGCCGGAGACATCCACCAGGTGAACCAGCAGCCGGCAGCGGTCGATGTGGCGCAGAAAATCGTGGCCGAGTCCCGCGCCCTCAGACGCCCCCTCGATGATGCCGGGGATATCCGCCATCACGAACGAGACGCCCTCGTCCACATAGACGACGCCGAGGTTCGGAAAGAGCGTGGTAAAATGGTAATTGGCGATTTTCGGATGGGCCGCGCTGACCACCGAGAGCAGCGTGGATTTGCCGACGTTCGGAAAACCGACAAGCCCCACATCGGCCAGCAGCTTCAGCTCCAGCGTGATATCATGGCTCTCGCCGGGCAGGCCGGGCTTGGCAAAGCGCGGCACCTGC
>CACXDT010000091.1 GCA_902766405.1 Oscillospiraceae bacterium | reverse complement strand
GGCCGGGTCGGTCGTCACCGTGACAGGCACCTCGGTAGGCAGCGGTGCGGACGCGGGCTCGCTCGTCGGTTCCGGTGTCGGCTCCGCGGTTGGTTCGACCGTCGGAACACTCGTTGTCTCCGGCGCCGTCACCGGAGCCGTCGTGCCGCAGGCCGAGAGCAGCAGCGCAAGAGTTAATAGCAGCAGGATCGTTTGCTTCATCGTAATTTTCCTCTTGAATCAGTTGAAGCTCGCATCGCTTTGCTCAAAAAGCAGGTCGATGCGTTCTTTTAATGCCCGGTGTTCCGGGCGGGAGAGATCGGGATCGGAGGCCAGCAGCAGTTGGGCCTCCTGTTGGGCGGTCTGGAGGACGTTGACATCGGCGCCGAGATCGGCAACGTGCATCTCGGGCAGACCGTGCTGGCGCGAACCGAAGAAGTCGCCGGGTCCGCGCAGCCGCAAATCCTCCTCGGAGATCTTGAAGCCGTCGGAGCTCCTGTGCATGATATCGAGCCGGGCCTTGACCTCGGGGCTGTCATTGTCAGAGACCAGGATGCACCAGCTTTTGTGCTTCCCACGCCCGACACGGCCGCGCAGCTGGTGGAGCTGGCTGAGACCGAAGCGCTCGGCGTTCTCCACCACCATCAGCGCGGCATTCGGCACATCGACGCCAACCTCGATGACCGTGGTGGCAACGAGGATATCGGTCTCACCGGAGACAAAGGCGGCCATGGCTTTATCTTTTTCTTTGGGCTTCATCTTGCCGTGCACGCAGCCGACCGTCAGCTCGGGGAAGGTCTGGCGCAGCGTCTCCGCGTGCTCCTCGGCAGATTTGAGATGTGTGGGCAGCTCTTCATTCTCCTCGACCATCGGACAGACGACGAAGACCTGGCGGCCCTCGCCGACCAGCTTGCGGATAAAGCCGTTGAGACGATCGCGGTAGCTCTCGTCCACAGCGAAGGTATCGACCCGTTGACGGCCGGGCGGCATCTCGTCGATGATCGAGACGTCGAGGTCGCCGTAGAGGATCAGCGCGAGCGTGCGCGGGATCGGCGTGGCCGACATGACAAGGACATGCGGCCGCTGCCCCTTGCCGATCAGCGCGGCGCGCTGGCCGACGCCGAAGCGGTGCTGCTCGTCGGTGACGACAAGGCCGAGATCGCGGTATGCCACATCCTCGCTGAAGAGCGCGTGCGTGCCGATCACGCAGTCGAGCTCGCCATCGCGCAGCTTTTGTTTGACTTCTCGTTTTTCCTTCGCCGTCAGCGAGCCCGTCAGGCGGCCAAGCCGCAGCCCGAGCGGCGCTAAAAAGCCGGTCAGTGTTTCAAAGTGCTGCTCGGCCAGCAGCTCGGTCGGCGCCATAAAGGCCGACATGTGGCCGCCTTTCCAGCAGCTCCAGATCAGGGCCGCGGCAACCAGCGTTTTACCCGAGCCGACATCGCCCTGGACAAGACGGCTCATGGCCTTGCCCGAGGCCATGTCGGCCGCCGACTCTCCGATCGCGCGGCGCTGGGCGAGCGTGGGCGAGAAGGGGAGTGTTTGATAGAATTCCTCAAAGTCCGGCGTGGGCAGGACGATGCCGTCCCCCGCAACGCGCTTGCGGCGGATATCGCCGAGCGCGCAGGCCAGAACAAACAGCTCTTCAAAGATCAGCCGCCGACGCGCGAGCTCCAGTGTACCGAAGTCGGCGGGGAAGTGGATCTGCTCGTAGGCCCAGCGCGCCTGAACCAGCTGCTGCCGCTCGCGAACCTCATCCGGCAGCAGATCCGGCAGCTGTTCGCCGCAGGCGTCGAGCCCCTGGCGGACAGCCTGCTGAACCGTGCGCTGGTTCAGCCCCGCCGTCAGGCGGTAGACCGGCACGATGCGGCCAACCTGGCCGTTGGGCTTGTCCGCCGTCTCGTACACCGGATTTACCATCGTGCGGCGGGTCCCTTTGACCTCAACACGGCCAAAGAAACGCACCTCGTCGCCGCGGTTGAGCTGATTGGCCATGTAGCTCTGGTTGAAGTAAGTGATCTCGACCGAGCCGCTCTCGTCCACAGCGCGGAATTTCACCAGCTCCATCCCGCGGCGCACGCGTGTGAGGCGCGGCTGGTCGGCGATCAGGACGCGCAGTGTCACGCTCTCGCCGTCCACTGTCTCGGAGATCGGTCGCTCGAGCGTGCGGTCTTCGTAGCGGCGGGGGAAAAACGACACCAGGTCATACAGAGAAAAGACGCCGAGCTTGTTGAGAGCCAGCGCCTTTTTCTCACCGATCCCCTTGATATACCTGACATCGGTCGTGAGCTCCGCCATCACTCGACATAGCGCACCGTGTAGTTCTTGTTGGAGAGCGTAAAATTCTCCATCAGACCGCGGGTGCAGGTGATTTCGTTGTCGTTGGTGATCAGGATCATCTCAAAGCCGCCGTAGTTGCGCCAGTAGTTCAGCGCGGCGTTTTTGCCCAGAACAAACATGGCCGTGGACAGGGCGTCGGCCGTCGTGCCGTCTTCGCAGATGATCGTGACGGAGACCAGTGAGTTGGTCGTCGGATAGCCGGTCTTGGGGCTGAGGATATGGTGATAAAACTTGTTGTTCTTGGTGAAGTTCTGCTGGTAGGGGCCGCTGGTGACGACGGCGACGGTCCCGTCCTCGATCCCGGTCTGAATCGTGCCGACCCACGAGGTCGGATCATTCGGGTCGGTGATGGCGACCGTCCAGGGATTGCGGCCTGGCTTGAGCCCCAGGGTCTGCAGGTTGCCGCCGAGGGAGATGATGCCGCTCTTGACGCCGGCGTTGCGCATCGCGTCGATGACGTACTGCGCCGCGCAGCCCTTGCCGATCGCGCCGAAGGTCATGCGGGCATAATCGGGCATTGTGACCGTATAGGTGCCCGTAGCCGGGAAGCTCGTCAGTGTCACATCGCCAAAGCACAGCTTGCGCTTGGCCTGCGCGATCTCCTCGTCACTCGGAACATAGTACTTCTGATCGACAAAGCCCCACAGCTGTACCAGCGGATAGATCGTAGGGTCGAGCGCGCCGTCGCTGCGCTTATAGACCTCCTGGGCGACCTCGATCATGCGGGCGATCTGCCCGGGGACGACAGTCGAGGCGCCGTTGGCGCGGTTCATCGCGGCGACAACGCTGGTCTCGATCTGCGGATCGAGCATGGCGTCCATCGAAAAGATAACGCTCTTGGCCGCGTCGAGTCCGGCCTCGCGGTTTTTGCCGTAGGCTGTCAGCGTGATGACGGTGTTCATCGCGAAGGTCTGTGTCTGGGTACTCTCGGCGTCCTGGCCGCAGCCACAGAAGGTGAACGCCGTCACCAGGCACAGCAGCAGCGCCGTCAGACGCGTGAGTATGGATCTGTGCTTCACAAAAATCAATCCCTTTATCAAATAATTTCCTGAATCTTACAAAATTCTGTCAGCTTCGTATCAATTTTCGCGCTTTTTCCGCATGATTATTGTATTATACCATACAAAAACAAATTTGAAAACAGGTATTTACTTTCCGTGGATAATTTGATATAATACTTTCCGCACCTTGGGAGGTGCATATGCGGCTGTAGCTCAGCTGGATAGAGTGCCAGACTCCGACTCTGGAGGTCGTGGGTTCGAATCCCGTCAGCCGTACCATTTCGAGTGTTCATAACGGATTTGGGTTATG
>CACXDT010000090.1 GCA_902766405.1 Oscillospiraceae bacterium | reverse complement strand
TCTTCTGACGTTGGAGCGGATGATGGGAGTCGAACCCACCTTATCGGCTTGGGAAGCCGGAGTTCTACCGATGAACTACATCCGCGTTTGGATAGAGTATACCACAGAGCCGTTCAGAATTCAAGAGCGAATCTTCGTTTCATTGAACAATCTATGACAAATCTATGATGCCTGTCCGTAGACGCGGAAGACAGGCCCCGCCTCTTCCGGTTTGCGCTGATAGGAGGGGCTGTGAAAATAGTCAGTTCTGACCGTAGGGGTCGGCGTCCCCGACGACCCGATGCCAACGGGCAGTGGAGTGCGAATTTGCAGCCGCCAGGCACGTGAGCCGGATCCGGGATCTCACCGGTGAGCTGCTCGCGCGCCGTCAGCCAGCCGCTGTCCGGCTCGGCCCTGGGAATGGCGGAGAACAGCGCCCTGGTATAGGGGTGCAGCGGCTTTTCATAGAGGTCTTCCGTTTCACTGAGCTCCACGATCGCGTGCGCGGAGGATATCGGCGATATCCGTGATGCTCTGCGCCATGTCGGCGTTGATGCCCACGGCGCGCTCGCCGAGGCTGGCCGGGACCACGGCCTTGCTGCGGCTGAGACGCACAAGGCTGATGTTCTCGTGCTGCCGTGCCAGCTTCTCAAAGGGGAAGCGGATGATCGTCGGCGTGTTGAAGCCCACGCCCAGCTCCAACAGAACCGTTTTCCCGTCCCTGCACGCCGAGAGAAAGCGGCTGAAGCGCTCCTCGGCGGCGTGCCAGTTTTCATCCTCGACAAAATGGTCGTCCACGCGCAGGTTCATCGCCATCTCCCCGCCGCAGACCGGGCACCGGGGCACCAGCTCGCTGGGGATCTTCGCGTGCCGACGCGCCTGCTCCATCTGCCGGAACAGCTCCACCGCGTCGTAGGTCTTGTTGTGGCAGCCGCGCCGGCACTGGATGAGCCTATAGCTGCCCTGTGTCTGGAAAATCTGCTCGACAGGCATCCCGGCCTTTTCAAACTGATGGTCGGCGTTGGTACTCAGCAGAAAGAGCTTCTTGCCCTTCAGCGCCTCCAGCAGCGTTTTGTGCAGCGGCGTCACGTCCAGATCCGCCCCGGCCAGCAGAGCCTGGTGCGCCCAATAGCCCCACTTGCTCTCCTGATCGGGGAAGGGATAGAAGCCGGCGGAATACATGTCCTGCATATACGGCCCCTTGCCGTAGACCTGCTGAAACTCGGCGAAATTCTCCTCAAAGAATTTCCCGCCGTATTCCGCGCCGGCCGCCGTGCTCATCCCGGCTCCCGCGCCGATCAGCACATAGTCCGCCTCGCGGATGAGCTTCGCGGAGCGTTCGATCTGCTCGGCATAGGGCGTATCCTGATGGATATAGTCCCGCGCATACTCTCCGGACAGGAAATCCGAAAAGCGCAGCATTTTTTTCTCGTTTCTGTTGAACATGGTTTTTGCCTCCTTGGGATTTACCGGTTTCAGTATACGGAAAGGAAAGGCTTTTCCGCAAGTAATGTCATTAAGTTAAAAGAAATGAAAAGAAATCGGACTTCCATGGCTTCCCCTGGAGGGCATTGTGCCCTTCACGGGTAGAAGCTGTCAGCCGCCGATCCCCCGCCCTAAAGGACTAGCTTCGCGTCGCGAGGCGGATGACTGATGAGGTGGAAGCGTTACGCGAGCACAAACGCAGCAACTGAGCGCCGCACCAGACACCTCATCCGTCACGGCCCTTGCGGGGGACGGGCCGTGCCACCTTCCCCTCGAGGGGAAGGCATTGGCGCAGGCATCAAGCTTTTTCGTTTCTACGGGCATTCAAGCTTAACTTAATGACATTGTTTTCCGCAAGTACGCACCTTTTTGTAACCATCAATTTTTCTGAAAAACTCTTGCTCTTTTATCCATATTGCAGTATGATTTACGTGTAACATTCAATTTGAAAGTAATGGAGGCGCTGTCAATGAGACCCAAAGAAGATATCCTGCCGGATTGCCCGGTCGCCGTTACTGTTTCCATGATCGGCAGCAAATGGAAGCTGCTCATCATGCGTAATCTCCTTGGGCGTCCCTGGCGCTTTAACGAGCTGCAAAAGAGCATCGAGGGCATCAGCCAGAAGGCGCTGACCGAGGCGCTGCGCTCCATGGAGGCCGACGGCATCGTCCGCCGCACCGCCTACCCGGAGGTTCCGCCCCGGGTGGAATACTCGCTGACAGAGCTCGGCGAATCCATGCGCCCCATCATCAAGGCCATGGAAAGCTGGGGCAATGGCTACAAGGCGGTTCAGAATCAGGGCTCCCCTGATCGTATGACACAGCCATAAACACGCGCCAGGCAAGGCGGGACAAGCGGTGGCGCGCAGCTGTTCGTATCCCCACCTGTCCCAGGCGCGCAGATAAATGGAAGAAGAGTATAACACGCTCCCTTCCCCGATTTCGGAGAAGGGAGCGTGTTATCGTATGATATACAACTCAACAAGTTCAGATCTGCGGCAGCGCATTCCCCCGAGGGCATGGCACCCTCGAATGATCTGAGCTTATATGCGCTGTCTTTTCGTCAGACCATCAGCTTGCTGACAAGGGCGGTGAAGCGGCTCGGATCCTCCAGCGGCAGATCGGCCATCAGCAGCGCCTGGCCGTAGAGCAGCTCGGCGTACTCGGCGGCCTTGTCCTTATCCTCGGCCTCGAAGGCGGCGCGCAGGGCCGTAAAGGCCGGATTCTCGGCGTTGAGCTCGAGTACACGCTCGGCCTTGATATCCTTCATCTCGGGGTTCTGGCGGCGCAGGGTCTTCTCCATCTCGAGCGAGAGGGTGCCGTCGGCCGTCATGCAGGCGGCACTGTCACGGAGGATCTGCGAGACACGCACGGCCTTGACGCGCTCGCCCAGGGTCTCCTTGACGAAATCGAGCACGGCCTTGTTCTCCTCGGCGCTCTGCTCGGCCTTGGCCTTGCTCTCGTCAGTCTGCGGCAGGGCGTCCTCGGCGGCCACGCTCTTGAGGGTCTTTCCGTCGTACTCGCGCAGCGCCTGGACGCAGAACTCGTCCACATCCTCGGTCAGATACAGGATCTCGTAGCCGGCGTCGAGAATGCGCTGGGCCTGCGGCAGCTTCTGCAGCCGCGCCGCCGATTCGCCGCTGGCATAGTAGATGAAGCTCTGGCTCTCGGGCATACGCTCCCTGTATTCCTTGAGCGTGGTGCCCTTTTCGTTATTCGACGACGGGAACAGCAGAAGATCCTGCAGCTTGTCCTTGTCCATGCCGTAGTTGGCGAGCACGCCGTATTTGACGGCGGTGCCGAAGGCCTTCCAGAAGCTCTCGTACTTCTCGCGGTTCTCCTTCTGCAGCTTTTCCAGGTCGGCGCGCAGCTTCTTGTCGAGGTTGCGGGCAATGACCTTGAGCTCGCGGGTCTGCTGCAGCATCTCGCGGCTGATGTTCAGGCTGACATCCGGCGTGTCGACCACGCCCTTGACGAAGCGCAGATACTCGGGCAGCAGCTCGGAGCACTTGTCCATGATCAGGACGCCGTTGGCGTAGAGCTGCAGGCCGCTCTCATACTCGCGGGTGTAGAAGTCAAAGGGGACGTGCGCGGGGATGAACAGCAGCGCCTCGTACGAGACCGTGCCCTCGCCGGCGATGCGCAGCGTGTGCAGCGGGGCCGTGTAGTCGCCGAACTTGTCCTGATAGAAGTTGGCGTACTCCTCGTCACTGACCTCGTCCTGCCTGCGGTGCCAGATCGGCACCATCGAGTTGAGCGTCTCCCACTCGGTGTAGTCCTCCCACTCCGGCTTATAGTCCTCGCCGGCGTCCTCGGGCTTCGGCTTCTGGCGGGATTTGGTGACGAGCATGCGGATCGGATAGTGGATATAGTCGCTGTACTTCTTCACCAGCTCGCGCAGGCGGTATTCCTCGAGGAACTCGCCGTACTTCTCCTCCTCGGTGTCGGGCTTGAGATGCACGGTGACCTCGGTGCCGACGGTATCCTTCTCCGTCTCGGTAATGGTATAGCCGTCCTCGCCGGTGGAGTTCCAGCACCAGGCCTGCTCGCTGCCGGCCGGGCGGCTGCGCACGGTGATCTCGTCGGCCACCATGAAGGCCGAGTAAAAGCCCACGCCGAACTGGCCGATCACATCGATGTCCGCGGCGCCCTCGCCGTCCGCCATCTCGTTTTTAAACTGCAGCGAGCCGCTGCGGCAGATCGTGCCGAGGTTCTCGTCCAACGACTCCCGATCCATACCGATGCCGTTGTCGGTGACGGTCAGGGTGCGCGCCTCTTTATCGACCGTAAGGACAATCTGCAGATCGTCGCGGCTGACATTCAGGCTGCTGTCGGTCAGCGCCCGGTAGGCCAGCTTGTCCTCGGCGTCGCTCGCGTTGGACAAAAGCTCGCGCAGGAAAATCTCCTTGTGTGTGTAAATCGAGTTGATCATCAGGTCGAGCAGACGTTTGCTCTCGGCCTTGAACTGTTTCTTTGCCATAGTGGCTGCCTCCCAATCTTACATGCAAAAGGCGGGTCGATCCCGCCTTTTGTTTATCATTGCATATAAAATACCACACATATTTGAAAAATTCTCGTTCGAAATATGTCCAAACTGTTAACGATAGCAGAAGGGCGTCTTTCCTGTGTTTTTGTCTGGCAGCGGCAGCGCGCTTAAAACATGTGCAAATGTAAAATTATTCATGCAAGCTTCGCCCGTCTTCGCCGCGATCCTTGAAATTTATTGTTATAATATGGTGTATCTGCACAACAAACCGTTGACATCCGCCCCAACATAATGATACTATATCCATAAGTATTCCGGCCGTGATTGTTGCAAATGCAAAGTCTCGAGCAGCCGGATCGTCCCGCGCAATGAGGAACCGTCCGATGCTCCAGCCGGAGCCTTCGGGCAGTTCCCGAAAAGCTCCGTGGCTCTCCCCCACTCCACCTTATGGCGGAGAGCACACGCAAAAAAGGAGGCAAAGGCCCCGACTTGGGCTGCGGCAGTGTGGAGATCTGCCGTATACGCAGGCAATCGGCGCGTTGCCGGGCGCCTGTGAGTGCGTTTCTGCTTATGTTGGAGCGCGCATAGTCAGAGCGTATGACACCTGTACAACGCAAGAAAATGAGGATCATCGTCGTCATGCTGCTGCTCGCGTATCTGCTCTCGAGCTACGGCCAGACGGCGGCGCTCGGCATCCGGGTGCCGGTCCGTACGGGCAATTCGGTCGACCGCGACGCGGTACTTGTCACCGAAGAGCTCGCAGCGGACGAGAGCGAGGCCGAGCCGATCCTGAGCACGCTGGCCGCCGCCGAACGCCCGGCCCGGCAGGCGAAGGAGGCGGACAGCCTGTTTCGCGCCAAGTTCGAGGGCGACCGCGTCGCGGGCAGCGGCGAGGTCGTGAACGGCGAATACCGCTTCGCCGCCACGAAGACCGACGGGGAGGCCTGGCACGTCAAGCTCGAGAGCAACTATCCCACGGTCTCCGGCCGCGATTACCGCGTGACCTACCGCTTCCACTCGAACGTGCGCGGCAAGGTCAAGTTCGGCGACTTTCAGGAGTTTGAGATCCAGCCCGGTGAGAACACCGTCACCGGTATGCTGATCGCCAGCAGCGGCACGAGCTATCTCGATCTGCAGCTCGGCATGCTCCCGCCGTTTTCGATCGACTTCCACTCGGTCGAGGTTGAGGAGTACGCCGACGCGGTCGAGTACGAGGACGCCCTGTCCGTACCCGTGAACTTTGAGAAGGAAAAGATCGTCTACGAGCGGCACGATCAGGGCTACGCCCCGATTCCGACGCGTGAAAAAGACGGGATCAGTCTCTACTACTTTGCCACAGCCTGGGATACCGGCGTGTGGAAGTCCCGTCTCTACGTCAAGACCAGCCTGGTTCCCGAGGCCGGCGTCCACTATCGGATCACCGCCGATGTCAGCTGCGACGAGGATATGCCCTTCGAAGTCCTGTTCAACAACGGCGACGAGGAAAAGGGCTACGGCGCGCTCTATGGCCAGTCGCTGACCGCCGGCGAGACGAAGCAGGTGGAGGCCGTGATCATCGGCAGCGGCGGCGGTGATTCGCTGGTGCTGCAGTTCTCGCTCGGCGAGGCGCCGGAGGAATCCACGGTCAAAATCAACAATGTCCATGTCGAAAGGATCCGCGACCGCTATACCAATATGCTCCCCTCGGGCTTTGCGCTCAACAAGGTTGTCGAAACCGGAAAGATCCTGCACGCGGCCATTCCGACGAGCTTCAAGCCTGTGTCGCTGAGCAATTTCTCCTGGTCCGGAGTCGACACGGTCTTCACCGGGGCTGACGACGGCTATGCGGTCAGCCTGGAAGAGGGTGCGGACAGCGCCACGATGAGGATCAGCCAGGCGCCCGCGTCCGACCGCGGGGTCTGGAAAGCCAAGCTTTACGCCGCGACCGGCGTCACGTTGCAGGCCGGGACGACCTACCGGATCAAATACGACCTGCAATCCGAAAAGGATCAGGCCGAGTACGAGGTCTGCTTTGACGGCAGCACCGAGAACGCCTACGGCGCGCTGTACGGCCGCAGCCTGACGGCCGGCGGCACGGACAGCGTGGAATACTTTGTCACACCCGAAGAGAGCCGCGGCCCGCTCACGCTGCGTCTGCAGCTGGGCAAGACCGACACCACCGAGGGCAACACCGTAACGCTGCGCAATCTCAGTGTGGAATCGGTGACACCGCAGGTCGGGAATCCGCAGACGGTCGCTCTCAGCGCCGGCGGCGAGGGCAACACCTGGGAGGAGCACACCGACGGTATTGAGCAGACGCTCGAGCTCTCCGGCGGCACGGCCACACTGAATATCAGCAAGGCGCGCAGCGAGGGTGGCGTCTGGAGCTCGAAGCTCTTCATCCGCACCGGCGTGACGCCCGAGGCCGGAGCCAGATATCGCGTCAGCGCGGCGCTCGCCGCCACCGGAGACACGGGCGAGTTTGAGATCCTGTATGAGAATGCCTCCGGCGGTCAATACGGCGGACAGTGGAGTCTTACCGGCGCGGGTACTTACAGCTCCGATTTCACGGCGCCTGCCGATGGCTGCGGCGAGCTGGTGCTTGTCTTCCAGCTTGGCAACAGCGCGGCCGGCAACACCGTCACGGTCAGCGATCTCCAGGTACGCAAGCTGAGCGGCGGAGAGGCGCAGGCTGTCGAGCTGTCCGGCTTTGCCTATCCTGTTACGACGGATGGCACAACGGCGACAATCCCTGCCGCTTATGCCTCTCAGAGTATCTCTCTTGGCCTGAGCGAAGCCCATGACGATGGCTACGATCAGACGCTCAGTGAGAATAGTCTGACGATCAATACGGTTCCCGGTACCGGGGTGTGGTGTTCCAAGCTGTTTGTGGATACCGATGTCACACCGGAGCAAGGCGCGAGATATAAAGTGACAGCCTCCGTCAACTCGGTAAAGGCTATCCCACAGTTTGAAATCTGTTATAATAACGGCAGCACAGAAAAAGGCTATGGCGCGCTCTATAACCAGAGTATCGGCGAGGGAGAGAGCAAATCTCTCGTCTACGAGTTTGATGTGGCATCGGATGCCTCCACCGACAAGCTGGTGCTGCAGTTCATGCTCGGCAAAAGTCCGGCGGGCAACACCTTCACTGTCAGCAGCGTCAAGGTGGAAAAGCTGACGCATGAGCAGCTGACGACCGTCACCGTGCCGGCGGGCTATCAAGCGGTCACGCTCTCCGGCCTGTCCGCAAGCGAGGGCCATGACGACGGTTACGAGCAATCACTCAGCGGTATGGCGCTTTCGATCAGCGCGGTTCCCGCTTCAGACACGGGTGTTTGGAAATCCAAGCTCTTTGTGGATACGCAGATGACGCCGGAAGCCGGAGCCAAATACCAAGTCACGGCCAGCATGACGGCTGAGAAGGGTTTCGGCTTCGAGATCTGTTATAACAAAGGAAGCGCAGAAAAAGGCTATGGCGCGCTCTACGGCCAGAGCATCGCCGACAGCGAAACCAAGACTTTCACCGGAGAATTTGAAGTTCCTTCGGATGCCGTCGAGCTGAGCAATCTTGTCCTACAGTTCCAGCTGGGTAGTAGCCCTGCGGAAAACACGATCACGGTAAACAGCGTCACCGTGTCTAAATGGGAGGATGAGCATCAGTCGCAGTCCACGACCTCTGGAGATTTCTGGGTCGAAGTGCCTGTCGCTCTCTCAGCCTCAGAGGGGCACGACGATGGCTTTGAGCAGTCTGTGAGCGGGACAACGCTAACCGTCAGCACGGTTCCCACGGTAGATCCCGGCGTGTGGTGCTCCAAGCTGTTTGCCAATACCGGCACAAGTCTCGAGGCGGGAGCCAAATACAAGGTCACGGCCAATATTGGCTCGACAAAGGCCATGGATTTCGAGATATGCCTCAACAACGGCGATGTGGAGAAAGGGTACGAGGCTCTGTACGGCCTCCACCTCGACGGAGGAGAGAGTAAGGATTTCATCAAGGAGTTTGATGTTCCGTCTGATCTGACTGCAAATAATCTCGTGTTGCAGTTCATGCTCGGCAAGAGTCCCGCGGGCAACGCCGTCACTCTCAACAGTGTGACCGTAGAGAAATGGGTTCCTGAGCATCAGGTGACCACTGGCGGCACGACTGACAAAAAATCCTTCGATCTCGAGTGCAGCAACGGCACAGACGCGACCTTGTCCGGCAACGGCAGCAGCGCGACGGCGACAGTCACGACCCCGGGCGATGACTGGCATGTCAAGCTCTATGCCAAGCCGGGGGTAACGCTGGAAGCCGGCAGCACCTATCAGATCACAATGAATGTCACCGGGGCGAGCGGCTGCACGGCCTGCTATAAGAACACGTCGACCGGTGCCGAGGATGGCTTTGGAACGGAAGCGATCAGCTCTGACGGAACCGTCACCCATACGGTCACACCGACCGAAAGCGGAACCATGGAGATCCTTTTGAAAATCGGCAATGTTGCGGCCAACACTGCTGTCACCGTCAGCGACATCAGCATCACCAAGCTTGGTACAGAGACGCCGGGAGACAACCTGATGACCGGCAGCCTGACCGCCGGCACGTCCGGCAGCGTCAACTTCTGGGCGCACGAGGACTACGCTGCCGCGCTCACCGGCGACGGCTCCTCCGCGAGTCTCGCGATCAGCAACGCTCCCGCTGAGGGACGCGAGGCCTGGAAGGTCAAGCTGTTTGTCGAGACCGGCATCCCCCTGAGTGCGGGCAAGCACTACCGGATCAGCGCGGATGTCAGCGCGAGCGCCGATACGGATTATGAGATCTGCTACAACAACGGGGCCGAGGAGAAGGGCGTCGGCGCTCTCTACGGCCTGCACGCCGCCACAGCAGCCCAGACCGCGGTCTACGAGGCCACGCCTGGCGCGGACGCCAATCTCGTGCTGCAGTTCAATCTCGGCTGGGCCGTGAGCCCCGACACCGTGACGGTCAGCAATGTCAAGGTCGAAGAGCTCAGCTATGCCACCGGGGATGCCGTGCTGCCCTCCTTCTCGTATGACAGTGTCGGCAATCTCAGCACCGCGGCGGACGCGGGCTATATCACCTCGCTGGATCAGGACGCCTCCTCCGCGACGCTCCGCATCCACGAGGCGCCGGGCAACAGAAATCCCTGGAATGTCAAGCTGAATGTGCGCACCGGCTTTACCCCGGCCGCGCAGCAAGGCTACCGCATCAGCTTTGATATCGACGCGGCCGGCAGCCAGGATCTGTTTGAGGTGTTCTTCGACGGGAACACGGAGGCCGCCTACGGCGCGCTCTACGGGCAGTCGCTGTCCACTGACAAGAAGACCGTCTCGGCCCTCCTCATGCCCGGCGACAGCCGCGGCGAGCTCACGCTGCAGATCCGGCTCGGCAAGACAAACGGCACGGGAGGTAACACCTATACGGTCAGCAACCTCAAGATCGAGGAGGTCACCTTCCGCTACACGCAGACACCCGAGACGAAGGAGGCCGTCAGCGTCGATGCTCAGAAAGGCTATCAGACCAAGCTGGAGAGAAAGGCCGGCACAACTACGCTGAAGCTCGACAAAACGCCCTCGGAGGGCCGTGAGCCCTGGAAGAACAAGCTGTTTGTCGTGCCCGGTACCACGCTCAGGGCCGGACAGAAATACCGCATCAGCATGGATGTCAAGTCCATCATCCCCGCCCCGTTTGAGATCTGCTTCAACAACGGCGGTGAGGAAAAGGGTCTCGGCGCGATCTACGGCCTGCTCGCCACGCCGTCGGGATATCACGTCGAGTATGTCACCTATCCCAAGCAGGATACGCTGCTGGAGCTCCAGCTCTCGCTGGGCAACTGCGCGGCGCCGAACAGCATCATTGTCAGCGGCGTCAAGGTCGAGCGCGCCGGCGCGGTCGATATGGTTTCGGATACCGTGTATACCTTCTGATCGCAGGCTCCTCGATGTACCAGCATAAAAATCGTAACAGTTCAGCCCATAAGGGGCTGAACTGTTACATAAAAATCTTACGAGAAAGGTGTGTATTTCATGCGCAACCGAAAAACGCTGCTTGCTCTCCTTCTGACGGCGGCTGTGCTCCTTTCCGTCTTCGGCCCGGCCGCCCTCGCGGCCGAGCCGGCGGAGGAGCTTCTCCCCGAGCGCGTCCCGGACGAGCCCTACGAGGCCGTGCCCTATACCCTGTATCCCGCGCCGGAGGGCGGCTATGTGGGCGACGTGATGCCCTTTGTGAGCGAGGACGGCACGCTCGAGCTCTACTATCTGTACGACACCGACCACAACGGCCAGGGCTACCACCCGATCTATAAATACTCGACCCGAGACCTCTGCGGCTACGAGGATCACGGGATGGTGCTGGAATACGGCCTGATGTCGGCCCCCGACCCCGCGCTCGGCACCGGCTGCGTCATGCAGGATCAGGAGGGCGGCTATCACCTCTTCTATACCGGCCATAACGACACCGGCAACGGCGGCCGCGGCAAAGAGTGCGTCATGCACGCCTCCAGCACCGACCGCGAGCACTGGGTCAAGGACGAGGACGCCCTGTTCTTCAGCCCCGAGGGCTACTCCAAGGACGATTTCCGCGATCCCGAGGTGTTCTGGGTCGAAGAGGATCAGTGCTACTGGCTGCTGATCGCCGCGCATGAGGACATGCTGGGCGGCGTCGTGGTCAAGTATACCTCCACCGACCTGAAAAACTGGGAGTTCATCGGCCCGATCTTTGCGCCGATGGCGCAGTACATGTGCGAATGCCCCGATCTCTTCCGCATCGGCGACACCTGGTATCTGACCTACAGCTGGGACTGCGTCACCTATTACGCGATGAGCGATTCCATGGGCGGCCCCTTTGTTCCGCCGCGCGACAACATCCTCGACGGCAAGGGACTGATGGAGGGCAACGGCTTTATGTTCTACGCGGCCAAGCCCGCCGAGCTGGACGGCCGGCTCTACCTCTGCGGCTGGCTCGGCCGCGCGGGCATGAGCGCCGACTCCGGCTTCTATCAGTGGGCCGGCAGCGTCCTTTGCCACCAGGTTGTGCAGCACGAGGACAAGACTCTGGGCCTGAAGGCGCCGGAGACCTTTGACGACTACTTTGTCATCGACAAGCCGGTCTTTGCCGCGGCACAGCAGGGTGACATCGAGATCGACGGCAACAATATCTCGCTGACGGCCGCGCCCTATCAGTACGCGCTCGCCGACATGGGCACCCGCCCCGCCACCATGACGCTCGAGTGCGATGTGACGCTCGACGAGGACGGCATCGCGGGCTTTGCCTTCGGCGGCAGCGAGCAGGACGAGGCATATACCGCGCTCTGCCTCGACTCCCGGCGGGATCTGCTGCACTACGAGGGCTACGAGCTTGACGAGCTCTCGAAATACGACCCCATGGCCATCACGAAATTCGACTTCTCGCTGCGCGACACTCACCATGTGAAGCTGGTGTGCGAGAACGAGATCGTTGTGATGTATGTCGACGATGTCAAGGCTCTCAGCTCGCGTATCTCGCATTCGATCGACGGTGCGCACATCGGTGTGTTTGCCTATGACGACTGCGACGCGACCTTCAGCAACATCACCGTCAAGCTCCCGGCGTAATACAGCATAAACCCAACACAATGAAACAGCGCTCGGCCCGTTGCGGGCCGAGCGCTGTTTCATTGTATCATGCTTTACCACTGGGTCAGATCGAGATACAGATCCTTATACTGCCGTGCGGAGTTCTGCCAGGAGACATCCTTCTCCATATCGCGCGCGACCATCTCGTCCCAGCGCTCGCGCTCGGTGAAATACAGGGTCTTCGAGCGGTTGATGGCGTCGAGCAGCAGGCCGGCGTCGTAGCGGTCGAAGGTGAAGCCGTTGCCGCTGTTCTCGTACTGGTTATAGGGCTCGACGGTGTCCTTGAGACCGCCGGTTTCGCGCACGATGGGCACGGTGCCGTAGCGCATGGCGTTCAGCTGGGTCAGGCCGCAGGGCTCAAAGCGGGAGGGCACCAGCAGCGCGTCGGCGCCGGCATAGATGCGGTGGGCGCGGGCCTCGTCGTACTGGATGCAGGCGCTGAAGCGGCCCTTGTAGGCGTTCTCGTAGTAGCGGAAGGAGTCCTCGTAGACCCGGTCGCCGGTGCCGAGGATGATAACCTGCGTGAACTCATCCATCACCTGCGGGACGATGGCGTTGACAAGGTCAAGGCCCTTCTGGTCGGTCAGGCGGGAGATCAGGCCGATGACGTACTTGTCCGCGTCCTCTTCCAGACCGAGCTCGCGCTGCAGGGCCAGCTTGTCGGCCTTCTTGCCCTCGATCGCGGTGTCGCGGTCGTAATGCTCGGGCAGGGCCGCGTCGGTCTTCGGATCCCACATCTCATAGTCGATGCCGTTGACAATGCCGCTGAGCTTGCCGCTGTGGAAGCGCAGGTGGTTTTCCAGCGTCTCACCGTACTCGCTGGTCTGGATCTCCCAGGCGTAGGTGCCGCTGACGGTGGTGATCCGGTCGGCGAAGGCCAGGCCGCCCTTGAGCATATTGGCGTCGACCCACTCCTGCTTCAGGAGACCGGGGTCGTCAAACACAAAGTCGGGCAGGCCGGACCAGTAGCGGATCGTCGGGATGTTGTAGATGCCCTGGAAGCGCAGGTTGTGGATCGTCAGGATCGAGCGGGCGCGGCCGACGGGCGTATCGGCAAACAGGGTGCGCAGGTACACAGGCACCAGCGCCGCCTGCCAGTCGTGGCAGTGGACGATATCCGGGATCCAGTCGAGGAAGTTCAGCGCCGCCAGCGAGGCCTTGGCGAACAGGCAGAACTTGGGGATGTCGTCGACCAGATTGATATAGGGCTTGGGGCCGGAGAAGAACTCCTGGTTGTCGATGAAGTCATAGACCACACCGTCCGCGACATACTCCATGATGCCGACATAGACGTTGCGCCCGGTTTTTCCGAGATCCATGTAGAACTCGCCCTTGTACTCCATCTTCTCCTGATACTTCTGGGGGATGCACTCGTAGCGCGGCAGGATCACGCGCACGTCGCAGTTCATCTTGACGAGCTCGCGCGGCAGAGCGTACATCACGTCGCCCAGACCGCCGGTCTTGACGAAGGGATGGCACTCCGAGCCGATAAAGGCGATGCTGCGCCGGGGGCCGAGGTCCGGTGCGGGCTCTTCAGCGGCGGGAGCCTCCTCCGCGGGCTGCTCTTCGACAGCGGGGGCGGCCTCAACGACTGGCTGCTCTTCGACAGCGGGGGCGGCCTCAGCAACAGGCTGCTCCTCGACAACGGGGGCAGGATCAGCAACAGGCTGCTCTTCGACAGCGGGGGCGGCCTCAACGACTGGCTGCTCCTCGACAACGGGGGCAGCTTCGACAACGGGCGCTGCCTCAACGGCGGGCTGCTCTTCGACAGCGGAGGTCTCGACAGGGGCTTTCTTCGCCGGAGCCTTGCGCGTGCGCCTGGCGGCGGGCTTGGCTTCCGCGGCGGGGGCGGTCTCCGCCTTCTTGGCGGCCGGCTTCCGGACGCGCTTTTTCGGGGTGCTCTCGGTGGCGGCGGGCTCCTTCCGTTCTTCCGTCGCTTCGCTCTTTGCTTTTTTGGTAGGCATACGATCTTCCTTCCTTTACTTAATATATTTAAATTAATCTAAGGGTACCAGGTTTGATCAGTTGATCATACTGCCGTAGGGGCGGCAATCTGCCGCCCGGCAAGAGCCGGTCTGCCCATGCGCTTCGCCCGGGCGAATCCCTAAGAAACAGCTTACTCTGCGCGGGCGGCTAATAGCCGCCCCTACGATGTTACCATACAGCTGATACAAGCCGACACACAAATGAATGTTAGTATTATTCAGCCCTGCCCGTAGTAGGCGTTTGCCCCGTGCTTGCGCAGATAGTGCTTGTCCAGCAGCTCCTGCTGCATCGGCTGCAGACCGGGGTTCAGTGTCCGCGCCTGCAGCGCCATGAAGGCGACCTCCTCGAGCACAACGGCGTTGTGCACGGCGTTCATCGCGTCCGTCCCCCAGGTGAAGGGGCCGTGGGAGTTCACCAGCACGGCGGGCACGCTGTCGGGGTCGATGCCGCGGGTCTGGAAGGTCTCGATGATGACGGTGCCGGTCTCTTTTTCGTACGCCCCGGCAATCTCGGCCGGGGTCATTTTGCGTGTACAGGGGATCTCGCCGTAGAAATAGTCGCCCTGGGTGGTGCCGTAGGCCGGGATCCCCTGCCCCGCCTGGGCAAACGAGGTGGCCCAGCGAGAGTGCGTGTGCACGACGCCGCCAATATTTGGGAAGGCCTTGTAGAGCTCGATATGCGTGGGCGTGTCGGACGAAGGCTTATAGCGACCCTCGACCACATGCCCGTTGAGATCGACGACGACCATGTCGTCCGGGCCCATCCCATCGTATTCGACACCGGAGGGCTTGATGACGACGAGGCCGCGCGCGCGGTCGATGCCCGAGACATTGCCCCAGGTAAAGGTGACAAGGCCGTGCTTCGGCAGCAGGAGATTGGCCTCGCAGACCTGTTTTTTCAGTTCTTCCAGCATGGCTGTCCCCTCCCTTTACTGTTCCGGCCAGAGCGTCCGGACGGCTTCGCGCTCGACAGCGAGACCCGCCCGATAGGTTTTCAGATAATCGGCAAAGCCCGCGGCGTCAGCCGCGTCGGGCTGGACGGTCGTCGAGACCGCGTCGGCAAACACCTTCCGGTTCAAAAATTCCTCGAGCGTCCCCTGTCCGTGCAGCAGGAAAGCCGCCAGCAGCGCCATACCGTAGGGGCCGCCCTCGCCCGCCGTCTCCATACAGGTGACCGGGGCGTTGCAGGCCGCGGCCATGTACCTCTGGCCGACCAGCGGCGTCTTGAACAGGCCGCCGTGGCCCATCAGCGTGTCGATCTTCACGCCCTCGGCCGCGAGGATGTCCATGCCGATCTTCAGCGTGGCCATCGTGGCATAGAGCTGCGAGCGCAGGAAGTTTGCCAGCGTAAAGCGGCTGTCGGGCCGCCGCACGAGCATCGGGCGGCCGCCGTCGAGGTGGGTCACGCCCTCCCCCGCCAGATAGTTATAGGTCAGCACGCCGCCGCAGTCGGCCTCGCCCTCGAGCGACTTGCGATAGAGCGCAGTATACAGCGTGCCGGTGTCGACGCTGCCGCCGAAGAGCTCGACGGTCTCGCGCAGCAGGGAGAACCAGGCGTTCGAGTCGTTGGTGCAGTTGTTGCAGTGCACCATGGCGACGGCCTTGCCGGTCGGCGTCGTGACGAGGTCGATCTCCGGGTAGACGTGCTGCAGCGGTTTTTCGAGCACGACCATCGAGAAGATCGACGTACCGGCCGACACGTTGCCGGTGCGCGGCGCGACGGCGTTCGTGGCCGTCATGCCGGTGCCGGCGTCGCCCTCGGCCGGGGCAAAGCGGATGCCGGCGGGCAGCAGACCGTCGAGCCGCGCGGCGCCCCGCTCGGTCAGGCATCCGGCCTCGGCCCCGGCCGGGAGGACGCGCGGCAGGATCTCCCGCAGCGTCCAGGGATAGTGCCGCTCCTCGATCAGCGCGTCAAAGGCTTTCATCATATCGGCGTCGTAATCCAGCGTCTCGCTGTCGATCGGGAACATACCGGAGGCGTCGCCGACGCCGAGCGCGTTGACGCCGGTCAGCATCGTGTGCACATAGCCCGCGAGCGTCGTGATATGGGCGATGCGGCTCACATGCTCTTCGCCGTTTAAGATAGCCTGATAGAGGTGGGCGATGCTCCAGCGCTGGGGGATGTTGAAGCCAAAGCGTTCGGTCAGCGCCGCGGCAGCGGGGCCGGTGCAGGTGTTCTGCCAGGTGCGGAAGGGCACCAGCAGCTGCCAGTTTTCGTCAAAGGCCAGATAGCCGTGCATCATGGCCGAAACGCCCATGGCCGCGACCTGCTCACGGCCATCGACGCCGCGCAGCGCGGTTTTCAGGCCGTGCCAGACCTCCTCGAGGTCATAGGTCCACACGCCGTTTTCAAATTTACTTTTCCAGGTATAGTCCCCGGCCGAAACCGGGCGGAAGCTCCCGTCGATCGCCACCGCCTTGATACGGGTCGATCCGAATTCAATGCCGAGACAAAGCTGCCCCATGCTTGATCCTCCTTAAAAAACTCATAGATGCACATACACCTATTATACGGCATCCGCGCAAGTTGTCAATGATTTGTCCTTATAGATTTTCTACTTTGTGAAGATAAGGCAATACCGCATAATTCGGCGAGAGCGAATCCTGAGAAAAAATGGGCGTAGGGTCTGATGATGGCACTTTTTCGCGGAAATACTTAAGTGAGCTTCCAAATCTTTGATTTGGCTAAGCGAACTTATGCATAGCTAAGTGAGCTTCCAAATCTTTGATTTGGCTAAG
>CACXDT010000089.1 GCA_902766405.1 Oscillospiraceae bacterium | reverse complement strand
TCCATCATGCCGGGGTAGGGGCGGCCGATCTGGGCGAGGTTCGTGTCACGGAAGCGGCGGCGGACCTGCGCGGCGCGGCACCAGTCCTCGATCTCGGCCTGGGCCTGGGGATCGCCGCCTTCGACCACGCCGGTGATGACCGCGTGGCGCTTGCCCGCGCGCTCGAGGTCGGCGACCATCTCACCGACGGCGCCGCAGGCGTACAGCTCGCCGAGCCAGGTGGGGGTGTCGGTGTTGGCGTAGTCGGGGGCCTTTTTCTTCTGCAGGTTCACCAGCACCACGGGCACGTCCAGATCGCGCACGGCCGGGAGCATGTTGTAGGAGGTGGCGTAGGTCAGCAGCTGCAGGATGACCAGGTCAACGTCGGCGGCGCGGAACTTGTCACCGGCCGCGGCGGAGAGCTCCTTGGTCGTGCAGATGCCGCCATCGATCAGCTCGACCGTGTCGGGCAGCGTCTTTTTAAACGCGGCGTACTGGCCTTCAAACTCGGGGACGAGGGACGGGAACTGGGGCAGATAGGCGCCGAGCGCGATCGCAAACACACCGACGCGGGCCTTGGTTTCGACTAACATAATCGATCTCCTCCGTATTCAATGATACATTTTTTCAGCTTTTCGGGAGACCGGCGCGCGGCCGGTCTCTGATACTGCATGCAGTGTACCACAGCCGCGGGGAAAAGGAAAGGACGCCTCTTGCCTTGAAAACCGTCCTCTCTTGCAGGGAAGGGCAAACAACCGGGAACGGGCCTGTTGCATTTTGCAGCAGGCCCGTTCCCGGATTGCTTATATATGATCGTTCAGTTGTTACTGTTTTAGGGGGAGTTCAGAGGGGGAACGCCTCTGATTTTTCGCCTCGCAAGGCGAAAAACAATTCAAATGCGTTTTTTCCGGGGACATGCGCCTCGGAAAAAACTCTTCTCGCCCCGCAAGTGTGCGAGGCGTCCCCCGCAAGCCGAGTGCGCGCAGCGGGGTGCTTCCCTCGCTAACTGTTGAGCCCCCTTAGGGGCTCAACAGTTACGCAAGCGTACCCATCGGATCCCAGGGCTCCAGCTCGATCGGGGGCTGGGCGAGCGCCTCAAGCCAATCGGCCTTGAGGTATTTCTTATGGATGATGACCTGATAGGTGTACTCGTCAAACCAGGCGTCGCTCGCTACATAATAGCCCTTCTGTCCGGCGTCTTCGCCCCAGCTGTTCTCGATCTTCCAGCGGTTGGGCCGGCCTTCGTCGTCAAGATTCACGCCGCAGATCACCATGGCGTGGTTCATCGCGCTGTCGCGGTAATCGAGACGGTCCTCCTTCGTCATGTCAAGACGCAGGCCGCCGAGCACCTCGCCGAAGCGGAAGGACGCCGTATCCCAGATACCGGCTTTGCGGTCGCCAAACTTGCCGACATCGGAGCCGAACCAAACAAGCTCGCCGTCCTGAAGCTGGCGGATCGCCAGCGCCTTCAGCTCGTCCATCGGCAGATTCAGATAGCGGATCGAACCGCCGACGACATTGCCGAGATACTTGACGGTATAGGTCTTGTAGAAAGGCTTATCCTGCGTCGGCGCGTTGATGACGCTGACATAGTCGCCGAGGTCAATGCCGACGTATTTTTCATAGAAGCTCTGCGGCGTCAAACCGCGGTCGGCGTGAAAGTCGCCCTTTTTGTCGCGGTATTCAAAGTCAAAGCGCTGTACCGGCTCGCCGAAGGCGACGCAGAGGGCCTTGAAATAGGCGCTGAGCATCTCGTCCTTGCGCGCGGCCGTGTCGCCGCCCGCAGCGGCCAGACGGCGCAGCTCGACGGCATCCCGCCGCAGCGCGGTGCGCAGATAGCGCATCAGCACAGCTGTCCCCTCGGACTGGGCGGTCTCCGGCATGGCGGACTTGGGTACGACGCCGTATTTCTTCACGAGCGACACCATCATGTCCCACTGGCCGCCGTCGCCCAGGCTGTCGAGGATCCAGTCGAGCGTGCGGTCGCCCACGGGCAGCGCGGTGCAGTCAAGGATCGACTCAAGGAAGAAATTGATCTTCTCCAGCTTATCCCAGAAAGCGAAATAGTTGCCCGAGAGCTCGAAGCTGTCGAGCTCGCAGCGGCGGATGACCTGCTCGCGCATCAGGTTCATCGAGGCAAACAGCCAGCAGCGCCCGCTCTTGCGCTGGTTGGTGATGCCGGTGGTCTTGACCTCAACGGAAAAGGCGTTTGTCAGCCTGGCCGCGGCGGCGCTGTCATAGGCGATCTCACTGAGCTCCGTGCGCGAGGCGGCGGAGGTCAGGACACGGGCCGCGGGGTCTTCTTCATAACCCTTGCGGAAGCTGGCGATCAGCTCCGGCGTGATGGGTCTTGCGGATAGCATCATAATGGGGTACCTCCCTGTGAAATGTATGATTCTGGCAGCTATTGTACAGCAGATTGCGGCAAAGTTCAACGGCTTTTTCTGGGACAGGGTGGGACAGGGGACGGTTCCCTGTCCCACGTATAGAACCCATCCGCGGCATTTGCTCCGCTCAGCCATATGGCGTTGAGTCCCGCGTTGATGGCGCCGCGGTAGTCGTTTTCGTAGCTGTCGCCGAGCATGACGCTTCTGCTTCGATCGAGACAGTGCTTCCGGACGATGGCGTCATAAAAGGCCTTGTCTGGCTTCATGCAGCCATAGTCCGAGGAAATCAGAAAATCATCCACCAGCTCATCCAGCTTAAAATGCCTGATCTCATACAGCGTATAGGATCGCTGGGCATTGGAGAGGATATATATTTTTTTGCCG
>CACXDT010000088.1 GCA_902766405.1 Oscillospiraceae bacterium | reverse complement strand
ATGGAGATATATGGTCAAGGGCTTCAACGAAGTATGGCACAATTCTGGCCGCAAGACTTTAAAGATTTCTATTTGAAAGTAGTATTAGTATTGGATTTCGCGATAGCTGTTTTGTAAGGGGGCTTGCGAGGAGGAACTGGCGCTTGCAATCAGCGGGCTGCTTTGCTATAATGCAAAAGTATTTGCGAGCTGATGAATACGAACAATTGAGTAAGAGGAGAGTTTGTAAATGGCATGGTACGATGAAGCTGTATTTTATCATATCTACCCGCTCGGACTGACGGGTGCGCCAAGACAGAACGACTATGGCGAGCCGGTGCACCGTCTCAATACGCTGCTGCCATGGATCGGCCATCTGAAAAAGCTGGGCTTCACGGCGCTGTATATCGGCCCGCTGTTCCAGTCTGTGGGCCATGGCTATGAGACGACAGATTATCAGCTTTTAGACAGCCGGCTCGGTACAAACGAGGATCTCAGGAACTTTGTCTCGGCCTGCCACGAGGCCGGTCTCAAGGTCATCTTCGACGGCGTTTTCAACCACACCGGGCGCGATTTCTTTGCTTTTAAAGATCTCCAGGCAAACCGCGAGCAGTCTGTTTACAAGGACTGGTACTGCAATGTGAATTTCTGGGGCAATAACGAGTATAACGACGGCTTTTCCTATGACAACTGGGGCGGCTACAATCTGCTTGTGAAGCTCAACCAGCGCAACTGGGCCGTCCGGGACTATATCTGCGATGTGATCCACTTCTGGGTCAGTGAATTTGACGTGGACGGCATCCGGCTCGATGCGGCCGACGTGCTCGATTTTGAGTTTATGAAGGCCCTGCGCCGCACGGCGGACGAGGTCAAGCCCGACTTCTGGCTGATGGGTGAGGTCATCCACGGGGACTATTCCCGCTGGGCCAACGAGAATACGCTGCACAGCGTCACCAACTATACGCTGCACAAGGCCCTGTACAGCGGCCACAACGACCACAATTATTTTGAGATCGCCCACACGGTCCAGCGCACGAACGGCATGGTGCCCGCGCATATCAAGCTCTATAACTTTGTGGACAACCACGATGTAGAGCGCATTCACACCAAGCTGATGAACAAGGCCCATTTCCTGCCGGTTCATGTGCTGCTCTACACGCTGCCCGGCATCCCCTCGGTCTACTACGGCAGCGAATTCGGCATCGACGGCCGAAAGGAGCGCGGCTCGGACGATTCGCTGCGGCCGTATATCGACCTGAAAGAGCACTCGGAGGATTATGAGAGCAACCCCTGCACCCGCCTGATTGCCGCGCTCGGGAACATTCACCGTGACTGGAACGGCGATCTGGTCTGGGGCGATTACCGCCAGCTCCACCTGACGACCCAGCAGTTTGCCTTCCAGCGCGGGCGTCTGATCGTCGCCGTGAATAACAGCGACGGCGAGGGCTGGTTCAATGTGGAGGCGCAGGCGAGCGCTTATGTTGGCCTGCTCAGCGGCAGGAGGATCGAGAACGGCGGCGGTCGGCTGAATTTCAGCCTGCCCGGCTGCAGCGGCGACATCTTCGCACCGGATGACGGACAGCTTCCTGTGGAGATACCGGCAAAAGAGGAAGCGCCGGTGGAAGCACAGCCGGAGGAGAAGCCTTTGGTAAAACTCGCGGCACCGGAAGCCGCCCCGGCCATGGCGGAGACCGTGCCCGCAAAGGCCGAGGAGAAGCCTGCAGAGCCGGAGAACAAAGCGGAATCTCAGCCTGAGGATGTCGAGATTCCCGACATCCCCTATGACCTGATGACCGTGGAGCAGCTCCAGGCCGTGATTCTCGCCAAGATGGCGAAGAACGGACCTGTCACCGAGCAGATGCGCCGGGATGTGGTCGAGAATATCTGGCATAACTCCCTGGTCAACTGGGCCAACAGCTTTCGCTGACAGGTCTGTCGCTGCCGGCGCGGACAGCTGCCCCCATGATCAATCCATACATAGAAATCTCCGGCAAAAACGGTAGAATTCCACCGTTTTTACCGGAGATCTATTTTCACAGCCCGTATTCATCTCATGAGCGAGTTAAGGCAACAGCGCATGATTCGCTCTCGCCTTCATTGGCGGTATTGACCTGGCACATACTGATACTACTTTCAAATAGAAATCTTTAAAGTCTTGCGGCCAGAATTGTGCCATACTTCGTTGAAGCCCTTGACCATATATCTCCAT
>CACXDT010000087.1 GCA_902766405.1 Oscillospiraceae bacterium | reverse complement strand
GCGCGCACTCGCTTGCGTGAGTCGCTCGCACACTTGCGCCGCGAGAAGAGTTTTTTCCGAGGCGCATGTCCTCGGAAAAAACAGATTTAATTCTCTTTTCCCGTTGCGACGGGAAAATCAGAGGCGTTCCCCCTCTGAACTCCCCCTAATCCGGGTGGACTGAACAGTTACGTCAAATCATTTATTCCCAAGACCATGGTATCAGGCAAGGAGGACTTCCCATGCAGTACAGAAAAGACCGAAACGGCAACGACCTGAGCATTCTGGGCTACGGCTGTATGCGCTTTTCCAAAAAGGGCGCCGGCATTGATATGGAGAAGACGGAGCGCGAGCTGCTGGCCGCCTACCGCGCCGGCGTCAACTATTTTGACACGGCTTATATCTACCCCGGCAGCGAGGCCGCCGTGGGCGAGATCTTCGAGCGCAACCGCATCCGGGACAAGGTCAACATCGCGACCAAGCTGCCCCAGTATCTGATCGGGAACCGGGCGGCGCTCGACCGCTTTTTTGGCGAGGAGCTGAGCCGTCTGCGCACCGATCACGTGGACTACTACCTGATGCACCATCTGACCGATGTGGCCATGTGGGAAAAGCTGAAGACAGTCGGCATCCTTGACTGGATCCGCGAGAAAAAGCAGGCCGGGGCCATCCGGTATATCGGCTTCTCCTATCACGGGAACACCGATAACTTTCTGAAGATCCTCGACGACTACGACTGGGATTTCTGTCAGATCCAGTACAACTATCTCGACGAGGTCGCCCAGGCGGGCAGGGCGGGCCTGCAGGCCGCCGCGGCCAAGGGGATCGCCGTGATGATTATGGAGCCTCTGCGGGGCGGCAAGCTGGTGAACATGCTGCCCGAGGCGGCAAAGAAGGCCATGGCCGAGAGCGGCCGGGCCTGGGGGCCCGCCGAGTGGGGCCTGCGCTGGCTGTACAACCAGCCGGAGGTCACCGTGGTGCTCTCGGGTATGAATTCGGTGGAAATGGTCGAATCGAACTGCCGCACGGCCAGCGAGGCTCTGCCCGGCTCGCTGACAGACGCGGATTTTGAGACGCTCGAGCGTGTCAAGCGCGCGATCCGGGAGCGGGAGCGGGTCGGCTGCACCGGCTGCCGCTACTGTATGCCATGTCCCAAGGGCGTGGATATCCCCGGCATTTTCCGCTGCTGGAACACCATGTACACCGAGTCGAAAAGCGCGGGCCGCACCCAGTTTATCCAGACCGTCGGACTGACCCGCGAGAGCGCCTTCGCCTCCCAGTGTATCCGCTGCGGGAAATGCGAGCAGCACTGCCCGCAGTCGATCCCGATCCGGGAAAAGCTGCAGGAGGCCGACCGGGCGCTGCGGCCGCTGCCCTATAAGCTCGCGATTCAGGCCGCGCGCGCTTTTATGTTCCGCAAAGCTGGCAAGTAATATAAGGCAATACCGCACAATCCGCCTTCAGCTATGCATAAGTTCGCGTAGCCAAATCAAAGATTTGGACGCTCACTTAGGCGCCTCCTGGAAAACTTGTGCCCTGATTTCGTCACTTTTTCTTGAAATACACAAAGTATTTCTGCAAAAAAGTGCCTTCACCAGACCCTACGCCCAAATTTTCTCAGGATTTGCTCTCGCCGAATTATGCGGTATTGCCATAACGGTCTCGAACCACGGAAATCTGTATCATCAAGGAGAAAATCATATGCTGCTGGATCATCCCATTCTGATTCGAAACACCACCGTCGACAACCGTCTCGTCATGCCGCCGATGCAGACGAACAAGACGGATCGCGGCCACGTCACCGAGGAGCTCGTGCGGTATTACCGGGATCGCGCCGTGCTCAGCCATCCGGGCATCATCATCACGGAGCACAGCTGCATCGCCGAGAGCGGGCGCGCCGCCGAGGGGCAGCTTTCGATCGCCTCGGACGCGCTGATCGAAGAGCACCGGTGTCTCACCGACGCCATTCACGAGGGCGGCAGCAAAGCCTTTGTACAGCTCAACCACGCGGGCAGCAACGGGATCGGCGACTCGGTCTCCGCCAGCGCGGTGGGCATCCCGGCGAAGCCGCTGGCAAAGCGCCCCCGCGCGCTCACTGTCGAAGAGCTCCCGGAGATCGTAGAGCAATTCGCCGCGGCGGCGGTCCGGGCGGTCAAGGCCGGCTACGACGGCGTGGAGCTCCACTGTGCGCACGGGTATCTGCTCAACCAGTTCTACTCGCCGATGACCAACAAGCGTCGGGACGAATACGGCGGGAGCCTGGAAAACCGGCTGCGTCTTACGCTGGAGACCGTGGCCCGCGTGAGACAGGCGATCGGCGATGATATCCCGATCGCCGTGCGCCTGGGCGGCGCGGACTATCTGCCCGGCGGCTCCACCGAAGAGGACGCGACCGCCGCCGCCCGGCTTTTGGAGGCAGCGGGCACAGACCTGCTGGATCTCTCGGGCGGGATGTGCTTCTTCATGCGGCTCGGCCATGCCGAACCGGGCTATTTCTCCTCCATGTCCGAAAAGGTCAAGGCGGCCGTTTCTGTTCCCGTCCTGCTGACGGGCGGCGTGAAAAAAGGCAGCGAAGCCGAGGCTCTGCTGCAAAGTAAAAAAGCCGATCTCATCGGCGTCGGCCGCGCCCTGCTGAAGGACGCCGCCTGGCGGACAGAGGGATCATAAGATGATTCAACTGTTCTCTACCCGCTAACGGTGTTATTGATCTTCGCCGGCTGTGAAAAAAGTCCATTCCGGCCGTAGGGGCGGCAATACCCCGTAGGGCACGTAGCCTGCCGCCCGTGCGGCTCAATCTATTAT
>CACXDT010000086.1 GCA_902766405.1 Oscillospiraceae bacterium | reverse complement strand
TGGGCGCGAGGTTGGCATAGCCGAACTCCCTCACGGTCACGCCGTGCCAGTCGGTGATCTCCTCCAGACGGGCGTCATAGCTCTCGCCCTGCTGCAGGTCGTTTTCCCGTGTCGGCCCCTGCTGGCTGGCCTCCCAGTTCCCGTCGCTGCAGAGAACGGCTCTCCCGTCGATCTCCAGCTGGCAGAGCAGCGCCAGATCGGAGCCGTAGTAGTTGCGCAGGCCGTCGATGCCCACGCTGCCGCGGTACCAGCCGTCGCCGAGCGTCACAGTCAGCTCATTTTCGCCCTCGCGCAGCAGCGAAGAGACCTCATAGCACTGCACCGTCAGGCGCTTGTGATAGTCCCCGGTGCCTGGCGCAAGGACGAAATCGCCCACGCGCTGCCCGTTCAGCTTTGCCTCATAGAGACCGTGGCAGGTGATATACAAAACTGCCTGCTTCACCTCATCCGTCACCAGTTTGCGAACCGGTGACACCTTCCCCTCAAGGGGAAGGCTGAAGCGGCGGCGCAGCACCGAGGCGGGCTGCCGCGCCTCCGCCTCATGCGCAGGCTCAGGGTCGATCCACTTGGCCTGCCAGACGGTGGGCAGCGTATTGCGAATCAGTCCCATTTAAAACCTCCCATTCAGCCACTGTGCGCTGACTTTCAGACTCTTGACCGGATCCCTGTCGATCCAGTTCTTGTGGCTCTCCAGCACGACGGCCTCGATGCCGCACACCCCGGCGATCTCGCGCAGTCCGTCCAGATCCATATTCCCGGTGCCGAGCTCCACACTGTCCGCCTTCAGAATCGGCGTCATGGCCGTGCCGCGCTGGCGGCTGCCCCGGTCGGTGATGTGCCAGAGCTGCATGCGGCTGCCCAGCTTCTGCATCCAGACCTTGGCGTCCGCGCCGCCGTCGGTGAACCAGTAGCTGTCAAACTCGAAGTTTACATAATCCTTATCTGTGTCTCCGATCAGCACGTCATAGGCCCGCAGTCCGGGCTTTACGTTCAGCAGCTCCACGTTGTGGTTGTGGTAGAGCAGCTTCAGCCCGCTCTGCTTCAGATGCTCTCCGGCCCTGTTCAGCCGAGCGGCCAGCTCGCGCACCGCGGCCTCATCGCCGTAGTCGAAGCGGTACATGCCGGTGATGACCACCTTGTCCGTGCCGAAGCTCCGGGCTTCTTCAACGACGGCCTCCGGCTCCCGCTCAAGGGAGCCGAGATCGCTGTGGAGACTGACGACCTCCAGGCCGCTCTCCTTTAAGAGCGCGTGCCAGTCCAGCCCTCCGCCCTTGCCCGTGGGCATCCCGGCGGCGCGGGTCATCAGCCGCACCATCAGGCTGCTCGGGTGGATCATAAAACGGTTGAGCTCACGGCCGTCGTAACCGGCGGCCTTGATTTTTCTTAATGTCTCACGGGCCTGTGACTCATTTCCCGTCACAGTACCCAGCATGATCTGTTGGACAGCTTTTTTCATTTTTTGATTCCCTGTAAGATCCGGTTGAGCTGGCGGATAGCTTCCTCATCCGCGCCGCCCTGCTTTAAAAGGCTCAGCATGGTCATGCGGCCCATCCTGCGCTGCAGCGCGGGGTTGTCCTTCACCGCGTCGGCCACGTCTCCGCGCTCGGAGGCGCCCTTGGCCATCATCGCGTCAACGATCGCGCCGGCCTGGGGGTTGGCGCGGATCTCTCCGAGCGTATCGTTGATTGAGAAGCAGCTCGGGTCGATCTCGTCGGCGTCAAACCAGTTCGTGACCGAGGCCGCGGCCTTGTTGAAGATATAGCTCTCGTCCGGCTCGCTGACGCGGCGGACGACCATCGTGTCGCTGGCTGCCCCGGCCTCGGCGCGGATCAGGTGCTCGCCCAGCAGCGGGATACGGAAGCGGAAAACAGTCTTTCCGCTCTGCGTGGCGATCAGGCTTCCGTCCACATAGAGCTTGATTTCCTCACAGTTGGAATAGACCTTGATCTCAGTCTCCGCCTCGCAGCGGTTGACATAACGCTTGCCGCAGAGGTGCACGAAGGGCTCGCTCTTGTTCCACGCGGCCTTGTAGAGATAGAAGGCGTCCTTGCGCAGCGTGCGGTCGAAGGTGACCAGACCCTTCTGGTTCTCGCCGTGCTTGCCGCCCTCGTCGCGGCCGTCGGCGGCGAAGTCGAAGAGGTTCCAGACGTGCGTCGCCCAGAGGTAAGGCCGCGCCTCGATCATGCGCAGCATATGCTCGTGGTAGAGCGCCTGGTATTCCTCGGTATAGTCGCCCTTTTCGGGGTGGGAGGAGTGGAAGGCGGGGTTTGCGTCCGCGCCGTACTCGCTAAAGCCGATCACCCGCTCGGGGTATTTCGCGTGGTACTCGTCAAAGAACTCGTCGGTCTGCTCGAGCTCGCCGAGATACCAGCC
>CACXDT010000085.1 GCA_902766405.1 Oscillospiraceae bacterium | reverse complement strand
GACATATATGGTCAAGGGCTTCAACGAAGCATGGCGCAATTCTGGCCGGAAAGAATCCGAGATTTCTATTAGATATCAGTATTAGTATGATTTTCCTGCCGGGCGGCTAATAGCCGCCCCTACGGTATTATCTCCTTTTGACCGCCCGCTCGGCGGCGGTGACAAGATTGCGCAGCAGCACGGCCGTCGTGACCGCACCGACACCGCCGGGGACCGGAGACCAGGCGCGAACGAGGGCCTCGGCGTCGGCGGCGTTCACATCGCCCAGCAGGCGATCGCCCTGCATGGTAGTGCCCACGTCGAGCACGATCTGTCCGGCGCGCAGATACCCGGCATTTACCAGTCCCGGCTGGCCGACTGCCGAAATCAGCAGATCGGCGCCGCGGCAGAGCGCCGCGAGATCCCGGGTTTCGCTGTGGCAGACCGTGACGGTGGCGTCGCGCTGCAGCAGCAGCTGCCCCAGCGGACGCCCGACCACCAGACTGCGCCCCAGGACGACGGCGTGCAGGCCGGCGATCGGCAGATGGTAGTAGTCCAGCAGTTCGATGCAGGCCTGGGCCGTGCAGGGGGCAAAGGCCGTGCGATCGCCCACGAACAGCGCGCCGAGACTGCGGGAGGACATCCCGTCAATGTCTTTTTCCGGCGCGAGCGCGTCGCAGACGGCGGCCTCGTCGATCTGCTCCGGCAGGGGCCGCAGCAGCAGGCAGCCGTGCAGATCGCGCCGTATGTTGATCGCGTCCGCAGCGCGCAGCAGTTCCCCGGTCGTACTGCCGAGAGGCAGGGCGAAGTGCTCGGTCTCGATGCCGAGCGCAGCGCACTGGCGTTCGATGCTGCGGATATAGGCGAGATCGTCCGGATGCTCGCCCACGCGCAGCAGGGCGAGCCGCGGCGCGAAGCCGAGCTGCGTGATCCGCGCGGCCAGCTCGGTGCGGATTGCGGCAGCGACGACCTTTCCGCTGAGCAGTTCAGCCATGTGGCTCCACCCCCCGCAGCTTATCGAGCACCGATTGTCCAAGCTCCTCACAGACCGGCGCCCATTGGGCAAGCAGCGCGTCAGCCTCAGCGGCCATGGCCCGGGCCTCGGTGTCCTCGGGCAGGGTGCGGGTGTTGACAAACAGATTCATCGCCGCGCACACCATGGCGGCGCGGCAGAGCAGCGCGCTGCAGCCGAGATCCGACAGCAGCAGCGCCTTGCACAGCGGCCGCAGCTCGCCGAGCAGCTGCGCTGTCCCGGAGGCGCAGCGCAGCATCTCGAGCGGCGCGCGGCAGGCCAGCAATGTCGCATCGTGGATCGTCTCGCGCCGGCCCGGCGTCTCCTTCGGAATACCGTAGGCGACCGAGAGCGGGGCAAAGCCCTCGGCATCCTGCGTAATCAGCGACAATAGCCGCCCGCGCAGCGCGTCAGCGCGCTCGATCAGCGCGGTCACCGCGGGCTTGTCAACGCCGGCTGACAGCCGGGCGGCCATGGCGGCCAGTGAGGCTGAAAGTGCCCCGCAAAGGGCCGCCGCACCGCCGCCGCCCGGCGTCGGCGCCCGAGAGGCCAGTTCCACGGCAAAGTCGTTCAGGCTCAATTCGGTCAGTTCGGTCATAACAATCACCTGATTTCGTGTGATGTTTTTATCCTATCACAAGCGGAGAGAGAAGTAAAGCTTTACGAAGACGCAATGTTTTGCTATACTGTTCGCAGAATTCGACAAAAACCGACACACGAAGAGGGGGCGACAGAGATAAGAAAGCTGTGTACACTGCTGCTCACCCTGGCGCTCTGCCTTCTGCTGAGCGGCTGTGCAAGGACAGACTACAAGCGGGCCGGCGTGCTCTACGCCGCCGGTGATCTCGAGGCGGCGCTGGCTGCTTACACGGCCCTCGGCGACTACAAGGACAGCGAGGAGCTTGCTGAGCGTATCCGCTACGATCTCGGCAAGGCGGCCATGGCCGAGGAGAACTGGGAGGCGGCGGCCGACTATTTCCGCGACGCGCACTACAACGACAGTGAGGCCCTGCTGGAACAGTGCGAGACCGCGCCCGTTCCGGCGGCGGTCGAGGACTTTCTGAAAGCGCTCGAACCGCTGGTAACTGAGCGTCTGAAGGGGACCGCCGCCCAGCAGAGCGAGCTCGTGCCGATGCTGAAAAAGGAGCTTGCGGCGCTGGAGCCCTTCCGCGAGCTCGAGGCGGCCCAGCCGTATCTCGCCTCGCTCGAGCTCCAGCTTGCCACAATGGACGGCATTGTGGATCACAGCTATCAGCTGCAATGGCAGCAGGGGCGGCTCCAGCGCCGCGAGGCCCTGCTGCGGCTGCGGCAGGACTACGGCTTTATGTCCGGCGACGCAGCCTTTGAAAAGGAGATCGCCGAGGGAATCGAGGAGCTGCGCACTTATGTCGCCGCGCTGGAGGCCATCGACCGCGACATCACGGCGCAGCTGAATGCCTTGACCGGCTTCACGGTGATCGACAAGAGCCGCGCGGAGCTGACGCTGACCAACAACACCCGGTATCGCTTTGAGGCAGAGTTCATCCTGCAGATGTTCCGCGCCGACGACACTCAGTTCATCAAGGAGAGCACTGTCCCCATGGCGGATATCGACCCAGGCGAGCGCTATGACCTGATGGCCGCGATCGGCAGCACGATTCAGGTCGAGAGCGTCAATGTGGACTGGTGGATCACAGAGATCGAGATGATGGGATAAGATGTAAAAAAATGCCGACACGGGGCCGTTTTTTGTTTTTCCTTAAGAAAAGACAAAAACTGGCCCCGTGTCGGCTGTTCCGGTTAGGCTTAGTGGACTCGAAGCCCGATCGGTGTTCGAGTCCACTAAGCCTAGGGCGAAGGGGATCGAACACCTACCGCCTGTGAGCGCCCCTTTTCGGTGCTTTTTGCCCTTTTTTTCTTTGCTGGGCGTCAGCCCAGCTGCATCAAAAAGAACAAAAATCCCTCGAAAATTGCCAGCTCACAGGTGCTTCGCAGTTTTAACGGAGCGGATTTTTGGCGAGACAAGGAAAACGCCGCAGGGAATACGCTTGTATTTTCAAGGCGTTTGACGCAGTTTCGGCGGAAATCCGCCCGTTAAAACCGGCAGGGGTTCGATCCCCTTTGCCCTATCCGTTGGACGAGGAGGACGAACTCGCCGCGGCTGCCTGCCGGTCACGGATCATATGCTGTAGGGTGATGAGGATCGCGACCACGGCTTTTTCATGCTGCGGTTGGTAGATATCCATGCAGTATTTGTCGTGGATCGAGAACATCTTCTGCGAGATGACCGCGATGATGTCTCCGGCCGCGTCGTACAGCTCAAAATTCAGGCCGAGGATATTGCCCTGCAGCTGCCAGCCGAGGCCCTCGATGTTGGTGATATCGCGGACAAGATGGAAAAGCTCATTTGACAGCTCGAAAGCGGTGCCGTCCGCCATTGTGATAAAATGCCTCTCGTGCAGAGAGAAAAGCTTCTTCTCCACATGCGCGACATGGCGGTCGAAGGCATCGAAGATGTCTGTTTTGTCGTGGATCGAGGGGAACTTGGTTTCGGCGCGGTAGACCACCGCCTCATCCGCATCCTTGATCTCGATTCTGTGGTGCAGCGACACCACCTGGCTGCTCGTGAACAGCGAGCGCGCCGGCATACCAAAGCGCTCGGCGTGATTGACATTGACCGCCTCACCGGCCTCGCGGTAGCGGTGGACATTTGAAAAAACACCCATGAAGGTTACTCCTTATCAGAATTCGTTGCTTGCAAAAGGCGCAGGCAAGCTCAGAATATTTCCCGAGAGAAATCCAACACGTATCTGAGGCAGCTTTCCCGCTTCCTAGTTAGAGCAAGCCGAGCGATCAACGCCCTTATACATATTATATCATGCGGAGAATCCAGGTGTAAACCCAAAATTCTCGTGTTCGGCTTATAAATTTGTCTTTTCTCTGTTCAGCATCCGGAAAACATGCTATAATAAACGCATACACTTAAACGATTTGAGTTTCGTCGTTTTTTCCGCCGCTTGCGCGGCAAGCGAAAAGCACGAAAACTCGATCTATTACAGTTTGTGAGGAGTCAGAATGATATACGGTTTTCAGAACTACAAGCCCAGTCAGATCCTGCGCGGTCATCTGGCCATGGGCGGCGTCAGCCCCACGGGAGAAACGCTCGCGGTCAACAGCCTGTATTTTGAGCGAAACGGCAAGCCCTTTATCGGCGTCATGGGAGAATACCACTTTGTCCGGGATCGGCGTGATCATTGGTATACGGAACTCTGCAAGATGAAGGCCGGCGGAATCAGCACGGTTGCCACCTATCTGTTCTGGATCTACCACGAGGAGATCGAGGGTGAATTTGATTTCACCGGCGACCGCGACATACGGTTTTTCGTTCAGGAAAGTCAGCGGGCCGGGCTGGATGTGGTGATCCGCATTGGCCCTTGGGCGCACGGCGAGTGCCGCAACGGCGGTTTCCCGGATTGGCTGCTGCAAAAACCCTTTGCCCTGCGTGACAACAACCCGGGCTATATGGCGAAAGCGCGTATCTGGTATGAACATGTCTACGAGCAGGTCAAGGGCCTGTTTTTCAAGGATGGCGGCCCGATCATCGGTGTGCAGATCGAGAATGAGCTGATAGACAAGCCCGACCATATGCTGGCGCTGAAAAGGCTGGCTGTGGATGTGGGCTTCGACGCGCCGTTCTATACGGCGACAGGCTGGAACCACCTGTACGGAGCCAAACTCCCGGTGGACGAATTCCTCCCGGTCTTCGCCGCTTATGTGGAGGCGCCGTGGGAGCAGCATATCGAGAAGCTGCCGCTCTCGCAGCACTATGTGTTCAGCGAAGTGCGCAACGACGCTGCTGTGGGGAAGGATCTGATCGGCAAGACGGATACGGAAGGCTGGCGCCTGCCCTACGAGCGCTATCCCTTCGCTACCTGCGAACTGGGCGCGGGCTTGCCCTTTTCCCACCATCGACGCGCCGTTATCCACGGGATGGATGCCTATGCCCTGTCGCTCGTGAAGCTCGGCAGCGGCAACAACCTGATCGGATATTATATGTATCACGGCGGTACCAACAAGCTCGGCAAGCGCTCCACTCTCCAGGAGAGCCGGGCCACCGGCTATCCCAACGACTATCCGATCCTCAATTATGATTTCCACACCTGCCTGACGCAGTACGGCGAAACCAGGGAACAGTATGGGCTTCTGAACCTGCTGCATCTGTTTGCGGCGGATTTTGGCGAGCTTCTGGCTCCCATGGAGTATGTCAAAGCCGCGCAGCCCTCCGCTGCGGAGGATCTGCGTTCTCTGCGCTATGCGCTGCGCACCGATGGAAGAGCAGGCTTTGTGTTTATCAATCACTATCAGCGTCTTGCACAGCTGGAGGATCTGCACGGTGTGGTGATCGACACCGGAACCGTCACCTTCCCGCCGATCGATGTTGTCGGTGAAACCAGCTTCTTTATGCCGTTCCATCTGAACCTGAGCGGACAGCTTTTGATATATGCCACCGCGCAGCCGCTGTGCAAATGCGGCGATACGGTTTTCTTTGCCGCCATCGAGGGGATCAAGCCGCGGTACTGCTTTGCCGGGGCCAAGGAATGCGCGGTCACACCCGGTCTGGGTTCCGGTTTTGTATATGAGAACGTACGCATCGTCACGCTCCCCTGGAATCTGGCGCAAAGGCTGCGTAAGCTCAACGGGCGAGTCTATGTGGGAGAAAACTGCGATCTCTATATGGAAGATGGACAGCTCCGTTCGGTGCAGGCGGGCGAATTTACCTATTATGATTGGAATGGAGAAGCCTTCGAGAGAAAAACGGCGGGAGCGGTCATCCACCAGACGGCTTTAACAGTCGAGGACGCTTCAGAGCCTTATGTTCCGCCCTATGCAGAGGAGCTGAATCTGGGCGGTGAGCGCAGAAGAACATGGAAAAAACTCACGGTTTCTTCAGCAGAGGGGTTTGCAGAGATCTCTGATCCCTGCGATGTGGCCCAGATCTATGCCGACGGTGTGATGGTGGCCGACAACTTTTATTGCGGCGAGCCCTGGCGTGTGCCGGCGAGCCTGCTATATGGAAAGGAATGCTATCTGGTCATGTCTGAGCTGAAGGACGATTTCTACCGGGAATTTTGAAATGAACAAGGTCGCCGAAAAAATCGGCGTGCTCCTGGCAAGGAGAGAAGCCTTCCGTATGAAACCGCAAGCTGAGTGAGGGGTAATACATATAACTAAATCCCCGGGGCTGTCTCAAAACTGGATGCGCAACATATACAGTAGCGAAATGTCGGAGTTGCCGTAGGGGCCGGCCTCCTGGACGGCCCGTG
>CACXDT010000084.1 GCA_902766405.1 Oscillospiraceae bacterium | reverse complement strand
GTAGGTGCCGCCGATGCCGCCCGCCGCGCCCGCGACGAGACCGGAGAGGAGCTGCTCGTCCGGGCCGTTGAAGACCAGAGCACCCTCGTCGCGCCACATCTCAATGTCCTGGATGGGCATGGAGGAGTTCTTCACGCCGATGACGCGCGGGTTCTTCATCATTTCCTTCAGCACAGCACCCGAGAGTGCCACACCCGCGAGCTGCGGGATGTTGTAGATGATGAAGTCGGTGTTCGGCGCGGCGTCCGAGATGTCGTTCCAGTATTTCGCCATGCCGTAGGGCGGCAGATGGAAATAGATCGGCGGGATGGCCGCGATCGCGTCGACACCCAGGCTCTCGGCGTGGGCCGCGAGCTCGCGGCTGTCGGCAGTGTTGTTGCAGGCCACGTGCGCGATGATCGTGAGCTTTCCTCTGGCCACGGCCATAACGGTCTCGAGCAGCAGCTTGCGCTCGGCCACCGACTGATAGATGCACTCGCCCGAGGAGCCGCCGACATACAGGCCCTTGACGCCTTTGGCGATAAAATACTCGGTCAGTGCGCGGACGCGCGCGGGGGAAATGTTGCCTTCTTCATCGTAGCAGGCATAGAAAGCAGGGAATATGCCCTGGAACTTGGAAAGATCCTTCATTTCTTTCTCCTTACTCATTGATCAGAACTTTGAACAGGATGCGAGTGACGCTGGCCGGCTCGCCGACGGCGATTTTCAGCCGGTGGGCGTCGCCGGGCAGGAAGATGGCAAACTGGCCGGGCGTCAGCACGATGGACTGCTTCTTTTCGCCGCGCAGGGCGTAGAAGTCGCCGCGGTGCTCGTACTGCTCAAGCGTGTAGGCCGGGGCGATATCCATCTGCTCGCAGCCCTCGACGACGAGCTGCACATCGGCATAGCGCGCGTGGGCCTCGAAAAAGGTCTCGTCAAAGGGGACGGTCTGCAGGTGGAAGCGCTGCGCGAAGAGCTCGTCGCCCTCGATCTTAAGCACATCGGTGCCGATCGCGGCGAGGTGCTCCTCGTCCAGCATGCCGAGGACCCGGTCGAGCCGGGGGTGGATGCCGCGATAGAGCGCGGCATCCCGGATATCAGCAACAATCATGGTTTTATCCTTTCACGGCACCCATTGTGATGCCCTTGGTAAAATACTGCTGGAAGATCAGAAATACGATGATGATGGGGATCGAGGCCAGCGCGGCGCCGGCCATCAGCAGGCCCATATCGACCGAGGTCTCGGCCTGCAGCGTGGCAATGCCGAGGGAGATGGTGTAGTTTTCATTGCTCGAGAGCATGATCAGCTGCAGGAAATAGTCGTTCCAGGAGTTGATGAACGTGAAGATCGCGAGAGCGCCGATGCCGGGCTTGATCATCGGGAAGACGACCGTGGTGAAGGTCTTCATCTCGCTCGCGCCGTCGATGCGTGCGGCCTCAAGGATCTCACCGGGGATACTCTCGGCAAACTGCTTGATCAGGAACACACCGAAGGGCCAGCCGACCGTCGGCAGGATGACGGCCCAGATGTTGTTCATCAGCTTCAGGATGGACATCTCTTTCAACAGCGGGATCAGCACGACCTGCTTGGGCAGGGCCATGGCGGCGATAATCAGCGAGAACACCAGCGCGCGCCCGCGAAAGCGCTTCTTGGCCAGGGAATAGCCGGACATGGCGGCCGTGGCGCAGGTCAGCAGCATGGCCATGACAGCCATAAATACGGTGTTGATCAGCCAGCGGAAGGCCGCGGGGCCGGTCGGCCCGTCGATGCCGAAGATATGGAAGAGCGGCGCCGTGCGCTTGACAAACAGGCTCTGCCAGTTTTTCATCACCCATTCGCTGGGCCACATGACGGGCTTGCGGGCGTAGATGTCGGTGGCGGGCTTGAACGCGCCGGTGACGATCCAGTAGAGCGGGAAGAGGAAGAACAGGGCCAGCAGGATCAGCATGACCCAGGAGAAAATGCGATAGCCCAGCGAGCTGCCGGTTTTGATTTTCATAGCGATCCCCTCCTTACTTTTCGCTGCCCAGCTTGAACTGGATCGCCGACAGGATGCCGATAAAGATGGCAAGGATCACGCCCATGGCGTTGGCGTAGCCGAAGTGGCCGGCCTGCTCGGTCATCTTAAAGGCTGTGTAGTAGATGTAGTACATGACCGTGTTCGTATCTGAGCCGCCCTGCGTCAGCAGTTGGATCAGCGCGAAGCACTGGAAGGAGTTGATGGTGGTGATGACAATGATGTACAGCGTGGTGGGCATGATCTGCGGCCACTTGATTCGCCAGAAGACCTGCAGGTTGTTGGCGCCGTCCACCTCGGCCGCCTCGACCAGCGACTGATCCACGTTGCCGAGCGCCGAAATGTACAGCACGATCGGCTGGCCGACCGAGGTTGTCAGCAGGATCAGAATAATGCACCAGATGGTAAGACCGGGTGTGCCCAGCCAGTTGATATTCTTTTGAATGATGCCCGAGGTCTTCAGCACGGTGTTCAGAATGCCGCTGTAGTTATCGAAGATCCACTTCCACACGACCGTGACGGCGACCGAGCCGGTGACCACAGGCAGATAGAAGATCACGCGAAACAGCGACAGCGGCACGTTGTGCATCTTGTAGGTAGCCGAAGCCACCCACAGCGAGAACAGGCAGGTCACGGGGACGGAGACGACCACGATCAGGAAGGTGTTCTTGAGCGCGCCGAGGAAGGTCTTGTCCGTCCACATGGTAATGAAGTTTTTCAGTCCCACAAAGCGCGTGGGGGCCGCGTTATGCAGCGTGGCATCGGTCAGGCTCATACCCACGCAGATAAACATGGGAATGATGACAAAGCCGATAAAGAAAATCAGGCTGGGAGCCATGAACAGGTAGCCTGCCACGTCCTCACGGCGCTGCAGCGCACGGCTCAACCCTTGTTTCTTATTCAAATCTCATCATCCTTTCACGCAGGAAATACATGTTGGAATTAGAAGCGCCCTCCCTGCGCTGGCGCAGGGAGGGCGCGCACCCTAAAGGTTCAGATTATTTCTGCTGAAATGCTCAGGCAGCAGCGGCCGCGTTGGCGACAGCCTGGTGAGCGGCGACGGTCTCGGCGATGTCAGCGCCGTGGCCGATCTCCTGCAGCATGTTCCACCACTCGGTACGGATGGCGGCCCAGCCCTTGATGACGTTGTAGTAGTCGCCCAGGTAGGGGAGCATCTTGGCAGAGTACTCGTTCATCAGCTCGCTGTCGAACAGGGCGGAGAGATCCGTGCCCTCGGCAGCGGTACGGGCGGCGAAGAAGCTGGAGGTCAGGACGGCGTCCTTGGTGTGCTCACTGTCGCACATCCACTTGATGAAGGTCTTGGCAGCCGCGATCTTGGCGTCATCGCCGTTGTTGAAGATACCGAAGCCCCAGATACCGCCGCAGAGCTCAGCGGGCTCGCCGCTCTCGGTCGGGAAGTGCATGTAGGCAATCTCGTCGCCGGTGACGGTCAGACCCTCGCCGGTGCCGGCCGCGTTGGGGTTGGCCTGCTGGACGGAGTTCCAGCAGAAGGCCATCTTCAGCGCGCCCTGATAGAACTTGGCGATCTCGTCGCCGCCGGCCAGAGAGGCGTCATACTCAATGCCCTCGAGCTCCAGCAGCTCGGCCATGGCCTTGATGTTGTTGGGATCGTCCCAGGTGACCTGGGTGTGCTCGTCGTTGGTGAACTTGCCGCCGTAGAGGTTGTTGATCAGAGCGCGGGTGCCCTGGTCACCGCCCTGGCCGGCGCAGTAGACGGCGCCGACGGTCTCGCCGAAGTAGTCATACACGGCGGCGACGGCCTTCTTGAAGTTCTCAGTGCTCCAGGTGTGGTTCTCGAGATCGACATACTGCAGAGCGCCGGCCTCTTCAAAGGCGGTCTTGTTGATGGCCATGCAGTGGGCGGTCATGCAGAGGGGATATTCATACATGACACCGTCGGCATTGATGCAGGGGGTCAGAGCGCCGGAGAGAATCTCGGCTCTGTCCTGATCGTCGAGCATATCGGCCAGGTCGACCAGATAGCCGTTGGCACCCCAGTTGGCAACCAGACGCTCGGGGCCTTCCATGATGAGGTCGGGCGTGTTCTTGGCGGCAATGGCGGTGTTGACCTTGTCGTCGCCGTCGGCATAGGCCAGATATTCGACCTTGACCTTGATGCCGGTGTCGGCCGTGAAGGCGTCGGTCAGCTCTTTAACGGCGGCCTCATCGCCCCACTTGCCGATGGGATAGGTCCACAGGGTGATTTCTTCGTCCGCCGCGAAGGCCATCGGCACGAGGGAGAGGGCCAGGCAGAGAACCAGGAGCATGGCAAGAAGCTTTTTCATTGTGTTTCCTCCTTTAACATATTACTACGTATTTATGAAATCCCACGTGCTTCTCTGCGCGGAACTTCACAATTTCAAGTTAATTTTACCCGAGAATTTGGTGAATGTCAACCATTCTCTGAAAGAAATTTTCAAAAAACGGATTGTCTGAAATATAATTTACACTATCAACAAAAGCGGCGCTTCAAATTTGTGAATAATGCCGTATTGACTTGATTCCGGGAACATACGCTGCCCGGAAAAAGAAAAGGCAGCACCTTGCCGGGCAGTGCTGCCTTGATACGATGAATTGTTTATAGATGCTTGTTGGCCAGCGCGGCGGCGATCCGCTCGCGGCGCGCCGTGCAGCCGTCGATATCCCGGCGGCAGTATTCGGAGAAGAGCACGTCCATCAAAAAGAGCTGCGCGATCTT
>CACXDT010000083.1 GCA_902766405.1 Oscillospiraceae bacterium | reverse complement strand
GTCCGTTGTAGTACAGGGCTTCCGAGAAATCGAATGTACCGATGAAATAGTTTGGAATATGTGTGCCCGCTGCCGGGATTATTTCATTTTGATTGAGTCCGTTATGAACACTCGTACCAAAAAACGACGTGTTTCGACACGTCGTTTTTTTGGTACGCGCATCTGCCGGGAGCAAATACGTCCGGCGAGGAGGAAAGACCATGTTTGACTATATCCGTTACGATTCTCCTCTGGGGACGCTGACTGTTGCCGCCGAGGGTCGGGCCCTGACCGCACTGGTCATTGAAGGGCAGAAATACGAAGCGCTCCATCTGACCGGAGAGAGCCGGGAGCGGGAAACGCCGGTGCTGTACGCGGCCAGGATCTGGCTGGACCGTTATTTTGCGGGTGAACGCCCCGATCCTGCCGATCTGCCGCTCTCGCCCAAAGGCACCGCCTTTCAACAGCGCGTGTGGCGGGAACTGATGACGATCCCCTACGGTCGGACAGAGAGCTACGGCAGCCTGGCCGCGCGGCTTGGCAGCTCGGCGCGTGCGGTGGGCGGCGCCGTGGGGCGCAATCCGCTGTCGGTCATGATACCCTGTCACCGGGTACTGGGCAGTGACGGCCGTCTATGCGGCTACGCCGGGGGACTGGAGAATAAGAAAAAGCTGCTGAAGCTGGAAGGAATCGTCACGGGCTCGATATAACAAGTGTGTGGTGTGAAAATTGCGTGTTACGAGTAGCACGATGACGTTTTCCGGGGAAATCTGCGCCAGGAAGCAACAGGAACTGCCGGCGGATCGAACGGTCTGATGGATCAAACTCCTGAAAATGCAACATTTTTCCAATTATATGTATTGTTTTTTGCCTTTTACAGCAAAAAACTGTGGACTTCTGTGTGCTGTGTAATGTATAATATGCAGCAGTCAGGATCCGGCGTATCAATGCTTCCCCAGAGAAAGCGACAGAGCAAAGGGCGGAAAACAGCATGTATCAATTCCCCGAAGATGTAAGAAAAGCATACGAGTCACAGCCCGCGGCGATCGTCTACGATCAGTATATCGATGGAAAGGTCGTTCCGCTTCTGGTCTCTGACGGCTTCTGTGAGCTGGTGGGCATGGATCGCGAGCACGCACTCACATGGTTTTCCCACGGTCAATTCGAGCGGCTGCACCCGGACGATGTGGGCCGTGTCGCCAGCGTGAGCGAGGCGTTTGCCAATAAGCGGAGCGACTACGATCTTGTTTTCCGCGCACGCCACGCGGATGGCTACCACGTGATCCACGGTGTCGGCAACTGGCAGACCATGCCGGACGGGACCGAGCTCGCGCTGCTGACCTACTCCGATCTCACAGAGAATTTTGACGCGATGAGCGGCTCGGCGGAGAATTACCAGCTCTTCCGCCAGGACGATTTTTACACCGATCCGCTGACAGGCCTCCCCAACCTGAACTATCTCAATCAATTTGCAGGTGAGCGCGTCCACGCCATCAGAACCGCGGGCAAAAAGCCCGTGTTGATCTACGCGGATGTCATCTCGATGCAATACTATAACAGCCAGTACGGGCACGAGCAGGGAAATGAGATGCTCAGACTCATTGCCCGGAAGCTGAGTGAGTCTGCGCCCGAGGCGCTTGTCATGCGCGGACATGACGATCACTTTATCCTCATTGATGAATTCCGTGGAGAGGACGAGACCTTGCAGTGGATCCTCGCCGTGGACAACGAGATCCGGCAGGAGGCCACGGGCAACACCACCGGTATCAAGGCGGGGGCCTGTGTCTACGAGGACGGCACCACGACAGCCATGGCGCTCGACGGCGCAAGGAACGCGCTGAAATGGGCCGGCACCGATCTCAACAAAGTCTGCACCTTCTATACACGCGCGGCCAGGGAGCACTTCTGGAGCCGCCGGTATATTGTCGAAAATTTTGATCGGGCGCTCGAAGAGGCGTGGATCCAGGTCTACTATCAGGCGATATCCCGAACGACGACAGGCAAGGGCGCGGCGGCTGAAGCGCTGGCCCGCTGGGTCGACCCGGTCAGGGGCGTTCTGCCGCCGGCGGAATTCATCCCTGTTCTCGAGGACTACCATCTGCTCCATAAGCTCGATCTGTACATGGCCGAGCGGGTCTGCCGGGACTTTCAGCGGCGGAAGGAGCGCGAGCTGCCGCTCGTCCCTGTTTCGGTGAACTTCTCGGCGCAGGATTTTGACTATGTCGATGTGCCCGAAGAGCTCAATCGGATTTATACAAACTACTGTCCTTTCCTGTCCCCGGAGAAGAAGTATCTGATCGTCGAGGTCACCGAGCAGGACATGGCCCAGGCCACCGATCGGTTCCAGGCACAGCTGAAGCGGCTTCGCGAGCTGGGCTTTCGCATCTGGCTGGACGACTTTGGAAGCGGCTATTCCTCGCTGAACGTGTTCAGCCGCTTCGACGTGGATCTGATCAAGTTTGATAGGGACTTGCTGCGCAAGCTCGACGAGCGGAACGGGGTGAACCGCCGCATCATGAAGGCCATGACGGAAATCGCCAAGGAGATGGGTATCCATACACTCTCGGAGGGCATGGAGACGCCGGAGCAGAGAGCCTTCCTGCAGGAGATCGGCTGCGAGCTCGCGCAGGGCTATCTCTTCCATAAGCCCGAGTCGCTGGAGTCGACGTTTGCTCGCCTTGACGGCGGGGAGCCGCCGCGGCCGGTGGAGACGCCGGAGGAGCGGGACCGTCTCAGCAGGCTGTGGTTTGAAGGGGAGATGCCGGTATGAGAAAGAGCACAGCAACATCTGATCGGGTCTTTATGCCAGTCCGTTTTGATTTCATCCGCACGGCTTGAAAATTTTGCTTGCATTCTGTTCTGAAATGTGCTACACTAAACAAGCTTTCGGAGGGCTAGCTCAGCTGGTTAGAGCGTCCGCCTCACACGCGGAAGGTCAACGGTTCGAGTCCGCTGCTCTCCACCAAAAAATCCCCTCGGCCAGAGGCCGGGGGGATTTTTTTGGCTTGGAGAGCCGGGCGAGAACCGTAGGTTCGATAAGAGAGGCTCCAAAAATGCAAGAGCAGCGCAGCATTTTTGGCAAGCCGAACTTATGCAAGCGAGCGAAGCGAGTCGCAGTCCGCTGCTCTCCACCAAAAAAATCCCCTCGGCCCGAAGGGGGCACTTCGTAAGGAAGTGCCCCCTTCGGGCTTTGACTTGCAGCGGGTATTTCTCGCCATACTCTCTGCTGGTATGAGAGCGCTTCAACTGCGCCTTTGCTCCAGTTCCCGGTTGATCCTCTCTGCCAGCTTCTTTTGCCGGCGGTACGTTAAAACTGCAATGATAAAGGCGGTCAGGAGCATGGAGAGGATTGCCAGTAGAGAGGGGAGCAGGCCTTTATCTGTCGGGATCCAGCCGACAAGAAACGCAATTCCCAGCATAATGGCGCAGCCGGTCAGCATGTGAACCGAGATTTGCACAGAATGGCTCAGCTTTTCGTTAGTGTAAATGATACATGGAAGGCCGAACCCGAGACCAATCCCCAAACTGCCGAGCGCCATTTTCGTGACAGAATAACCGGAAACGGAATAGATACCACCCATGTTAAGATCAGTAATTAAGGAGCTTAGCAAAAACAAAAATGAGGAGATTGCCACTGTAGTTTTGGTACGTTGGATCATAAACGCTATACCATCATTCTTTTTCATTGTTCTTTCCTCCTATATTCCTAAATAGTTTTTGAGATCTGGCAAATATTTTCGGGAAACATAATCAGACAGCCCGTTTTTCATTTTGAGGAGTAAACTTCCTCCAAAACCGGCTTCCACACTCTCTGCATAGGAAAGGTTGACGGCACAGGATTTGGAGATCTGCATGAAGTCGCCGCCTAACTGATCCAATAATTCATATAGGCGTTTTCGCGTGCTGAACTCTTCCTTTTTCGTATAGAGCTTTGTTTCTCTGTCCACTACCCGGACCATGTAGATATCCTGCCCGGCAAGCAG
>CACXDT010000082.1 GCA_902766405.1 Oscillospiraceae bacterium | reverse complement strand
GAATCGCTATCAGACCTTTACACCGATCGCCGAACGATTTCTGCGCCAGTTGAAGGAAGCCTTTTCAGCGCCGAATAACAGATAATACCATTTCGTCAAACAGACCAATTTCATCCGGCTGCGTTCGCCCTTGGGCTGGTTTTGCCATGCGCTTTGCCTGCTCCAAGAGCTTGCTCTCTTCCAACGGTACCGCACAGCATGGACTCGAGCACGTCCGCGATCCGCTCGGACGCGTGGCCGTCGCCATAGGGATTCGCCGCGCGGCGCATGGCCTCATAGGCGGCAGGATCGGAGAGCAGTCGGTTGAACGCCCGGTAGACTTGCTCCTCATCGGTGCCCACCAGCTTCACAGTCCCGGCTATGATCCCCTCGGGGCGCTCGGTCGTGTCACGCAGCAAAAGCACCGGAACGCCGAGACTCGGCGCCTCCTCCTGAATGCCGCCGGAATCGGTCAGAATCAGGGCGCTGCGCGCCATGAAGTTGTGAAAATCCAGCACGTCCAGCGGCTCAATCAGATGGATGCGCGTATGATCCTCTAAAATCCCCGCCGCCTCCCGGACGGCGGGATTTTTGTGCACCGGATAGATGACGCGAATCTCCGGGTGCTCCTCCACTGCGCGGCGGATCGCGCGGAACATCCCGCACATTGGCTCACCGAGATTTTCGCGGCGGTGCGCGGTGAGCAGAACAAGACGGCTGCCGGCAGCCCAGGTGAGCTCCGGGTGCGCGTAGTCCTCCCGTACAGTCGTTTTCAGCGCGTCGATTGCCGTGTTGCCGGTGACTGTGATCGCTTCGGGTTGTTTGCCCTCCCGCAGCAGGTTGTCCCGGCTGAGCGCTGTCGGGGCAAAGTGGAAGCGGCTGATCAGGGAGATCGCCTGGCGGTTGAATTCCTCGGGGTAGGGCGAGAAAATGTCATAGGTACGCAGTCCCGCCTCTACATGGCCCACCGGGATTTGCAGGTAAAAGCAGGCCAGTGCTGTCACAAAGGCCGTGCTCGTGTCGCCATGGACAAGCACCATATCCGGCGCCGCCTGCTCCAGCACGCGGCGGATCGCCGGAAGGAGCGCGGCCGTGATGTCAAAGAGCGTCTGCCGCTCGCGCATGATGGCAAGGTCATAGTCCGGGGTGACGCCAAAGGCGTCCAGCACCTGCCGGAGCATCTGGCGGTGCTGCCCGGTGACACAGACGCTCGTCCGCAGCGCGTCCCGCCGCCGCAGTTCCTGTACGACCGGGCACATCTTGATGGCCTCCGGCCGCGTTCCGAATACCAACAGTACTTTTCTCACGCTTTATGCCGCCCTCCTTGCCTTTCGCCGAGCTGGAGACAAGCCGCCGCCCGCTCTACAGCGTATTCCCTGCAGCGCAAGCGTATGTATACAGGGTGACGCTGCTTGTTTCGAAAAATTAACGGAAAATTAACGGGAAAATAATCCGAAAAAAGGTAAGAAATGTTTTGTGTATTCGCAGCGTTTATGATAGAATGATTGTATATGAACCTTCCGTTTCGGCACGGCCCGGACGGAGGGAACAGATTAGAGGAGAATTGTATGAAGAAAGTTCAATTTACGGAAACCATTCTTCGCGACGCGAACCAGTCCCTGGTGGCGACCCGCCTCGGCTACGACCAGTTCGAGCCGATCCTCGGCGAGATCGACAGGGCCGGGTTTTACTCGGTGGAGTGCTGGGGCGGCGCTACCTTTGACGTGTGCCTGCGCTTCCTGCACGAGGATCCGTGGGAGCGCCTGCGCAAAATCCGCAAAAAGCTGCCCAATACCAAGCTGCAGATGCTGCTGCGCGGCCAGAACCTGCTGGGCTACAAGCCTTATCCCGACGATGTGGTGCGCCGCTTCGTGCGCGCGGCCGTCAACAACGGCATCGACATCGTCCGCACCTTCGATGCGCTCAACGACCTGCGCAACCTGAAGGTCGCCATTGAAGAGACCGTCAAGGCCGGGGCCATGGCCTCCGGCGCGATCTCTTACACCACCAGCCCCGTCCACACGCTCGACAAGTATGTCGCCGAGGCGAAGGAACTGGCGCAGATGGGCGTCGGCTCGATCTGCATCAAGGATATGGCCGGCATCCTCAGCCCGAAGGACGCCTATGACCTTGTCGCCGCGATCAAGGACGCGGTCGATCTGCCGCTCGTCGTGCACACGCACAGCACCACGGGGCTCGCGTTCATGACCTATATGAAGGCGGTCGAGGCCGGCGCCGATGTGATCGACACCGCAATCTCCCCGTTCTCCGGCGGTACCAGCCAGCCCGCCACCGAGACGCTCAACTACGCGCTGCGCGAGCTCGGCTATGAGACCGGCCTCAACGACGAGGCGCTGCTGAAGATGGCAAACTTCTTCAAGCCCATCCGCGCCGATTTCCTGGCCGACGGCACGCTCAACCCGATCTCGATGGCGACCGACACCCAGTGCCTCAACTACCAGATCCCGGGCGGTATGCTCTCGAACCTCTTAAGCCAGATGAAGATGCTCAACGCTCTCGACAAGTACGAGGACGCCCTGCTCGAGACGCCGCGCGTGCGCGCCGACATGGGCTATCCGCCGCTGGTGACCCCGACCAGCCAGCTCATCGGCACCCAGGCCGTGCAGAACGTCATGGCAGGGGAGCGCTACAAAAACGTCGGTGCCGAGATGCGCGCCTACTGCCGCGGCGAATACGGCCGCACGCCCGCCCCGATCGACCCTGAGATCCGCGCGAAGATCCTCAAGGGCGAGCAGCCCATTGAGGGCCGTTTTGCCGACACGCTGCCCAAGGACAGCTTCGAGAAGGCCAAGGCGCAGCTCGGCGACACGGCCCGCTGCGACGAGGATGTGCTCAGCTACATCTCCTTCCCCGAAGTGGCCGAAAAGTTCTTTGCCGAGCGTAAGGCCGCGGAGGAGAAGGTCGTCCGCTATTCGATCACACAGTTATAAGGTGAGGGAAGACAATGGATGATTTAGTACATATCAGCATCGGCAACGCCGCCATTACGGCCCTGCTGGGCTATCTGGTGGTTTTCTTCGGGCTCATTTTGCTGATGGTCGTGATTATGGTCATGGGCAAGATCATGCACAAGGAAAAGAGCGCCCCGGCTGTCGCGGCGGCTACAGCCGCCGCCCCGGTGGTCGAGCTGAAGCTGACGGCCGAAAAAGCCCCCGGCACGGCCGGTGAGCTCAAGCTCTACGATACCGATCCGCGCGACGCCGCCATGGTCATGGCCATCGTCGCCGATACACTGCACAAACCGCTGAACGAACTGCGTTTTATTTCCATCCGGGAGGTCAAGGAAGATGAAGTATAAAGTAACGCTCAATAAGCGCGTCTATGAGGTCGAGGTCGAGCAGGGCGAGGCCATGCTCCTCAATGAATACGAGCTCGCCGCGCCCGCGGCTCCGGCTGCGGCCCCTGCTGCCGCCGCGGCTCCCGCCGCTGCCGCCGCCCCGGCGGCTCCGGTCAATTTAGCCGCGGGCGAGACTGTCACCAGCCCGATGCCCGGCAACATCCTGCGCATCAACGTCACGCAGGGCCAGCAGGTCGCCGAGGGCGACGTGCTGCTGATCCTCGAGGCCATGAAGATGGAAAATGAGGTCGTGGCGACCAAGTCCGGCACCGTCGCGCAGATCGTGACCAGCAAGGGCGCCGTCGTCGAGACCGGCACGCCGCTCGTCGTCATCGCGTAAGGAGGCACCGATGGATATATTGGGTGTCCTTGGCAAGCTGGGGCTGGAGTCCGGCTTTGCCGCCTTCTTCACTACCGAGGGCGGCTGGAAGAACATCGTGATGATCATCATCGCGTTTGTGCTGCTCTACCTCGGCATTGAGAAAAAATTTGAACCGCTGCTCTTAGTCGGCATCGCCTTCGGCTGCCTGCTGACGAACCTGAGCTACTTTGTGGGCATGGGCGCCAACGCCCTGTACCACCCCGAGATCTGGGAGGCCTTCCTCGACTCGTCCAGTCCGG
>CACXDT010000081.1 GCA_902766405.1 Oscillospiraceae bacterium | reverse complement strand
CTATGTATTTCAATCCACTCGCCCCGTGCGGGGCGAGACACAACGCCCACGACGAGATCGACATGCCGACGCTATTTCAATCCACTCGCCCCGTGCGGGGCGAGACTTCGCGCTGCCAGCCATCGGGGCGATCTCGATCTCATTTCAATCCACTCGCCCCGTGCGGGGCGAGACTTCGACGTGCAGATCGTCGACGACAAGGCCCTTGTATTTCAATCCACTCGCCCCGTGCGGGGCGAGACTTGGAGCGCCTGATGGCCTGCAAGGGTATCGACGAATTTCAATCCACTCGCCCCGTGCGGGGCGAGACCAACAGCTTCACGCAGGCCGCGATCGCTGCCGACATTTCAATCCACTCGCCCCGTGCGGGGCGAGACAGCAAAAGCATACAAAAAATATAATTCTGTTTTGTTTGCTTTTGACAAAAAACGGCATCTTCTCGTGACAGAGGATATAGAATGGCGCAAAATAGTCCCAAGTAATGGCCGTTTTACCGGTGCGAAGCGAGCAAGGGATTTCCTGTCGCTTGCACTTCGCACCGCGCTATATCATCAGTACATTCTCCGGGTCATAGGCTGACTTCGCGCCAATATGCTGGATTTTTGCTGAGTAGTTATTCCCCAGATTATAAAACCGGAGGGAATCCCGCTTGGGGTCGATCAGCTTTTCCAGCTTGTGCTTAACCAGAGCCAGCTTTGCTGCATCCAGATCGCATTCAAACACACTGTTCTGAACGCGCTGTCCATAATTGACGCATTCTTTCGCAACCTTACGCAGACGGCCCCGACCGGCCGCGTCCTCGGTATTGACATCATAAGTTATCAGAACAAGCATACAATCCTCACTTCCAGAGAAACGGGGGATAGGCATCGAGATCTCCACGCAAGAAGCGAGCGAGCAACAGCGCCTGTACAAAAGGAACAAGACCCCAGGACATTTTTTCCTTCAAAAACGGGTGCGTCAGGTTTTCTTTTTTTCGTTCTTGCCATGCTTTGAGAAACGCTTTCCGCCCTGCATCGTTCAGCAGCACGGCCCCGCTGTCTGTCCTGTCAAACATCTTTGTATTTACAACACGGTTGTTGATGCAGGTAAGGACGAAACGGTCTGCAAAAGCCGGACGGAGCTCTTCCATCAGATCCAGGGCGAGTGATTCCCGTCCCGGTCGATCCGAATGCACAAAACCAACATAGGGATCAAGCCCCACGCTTTCCAGAGCCGACGCACATTGATTGCTGAGAAGGGCATAGGCAAAGGAAAGCATGGCATTGACGCAATCAAGCGGCGGGCGGCGGCTCCGGCCGTGGAAGATAAAAGCCGGATCGCTGTTCAAAATCAGTTCATTGAAGACGCCGAAATACTCTGCGGCAACGTTGCCCTCGATTCCACGGAGACTGTCCACAGTATCGGCTCTTTCCGCTCGGGAAATGGCCTCTTTCAGTATCGTTGAGGCGGTTTTCAGTTTTCCGGAATCCACCGAAAGCACATGATCCCTGGTTGCTCGCTCTAGGACCCAGCGGGCGTTATACAGTTTACCGATCAGCATGGACTTTCCGGCATCCAGCGATGCGGCAGCATCCTCCGAAGCGCGGTATTGCGCCTTGCGCAGGAGAACATTTCCCTTCGCTCCGCCGCTGACACGCGCGAGAAACCGTCCGCTGGGCCGAAAGAAGCTGAGATCAATTCCCCGCTCGGCACATGCTCCCATCAGCGCCGGACTTGCGCCGCGGTAGCTGAAGCACACGATCCCCTCCAGCCCATGGAGAGGGAAGCGGCCGAGCTCCCGCTCATCGGCCTGAATGACCACGTTCTCTCCGTCCAGGGAGAGCCATGCATTCTCCGTCATTACATAGAGCGTATTGAGCAGCTTTCTCATGGCTCCTCCTTTGTGATGTGCTCCCGGATATAGCTGCGGGCAGAGGAAGCACGGCACAGAACCGGCAGACAGACTTCTCTGAGCGAGCAGGCCGTGCAGTGCTTTCCCGTTTTGACCTTCGGGGTATAACCTCGTTCATAAAGCGCGTGCATTTCAGCAATCATCTGCACAGTCTGCGCTCGAAGCTTCTCCTCCAGGATAACGCGCTCTCTCCTGCGCAGTTCGCCATAATAGAGCGCGCCCTCGGGGATCTGACAGCCGAGCATCTCTTCCAGGCACAAGGCCTGGGCGCAGAGCTGAAGCCGATCGGCGTCGCTGACCTTACTGCTTCCGCGCTTGTATTCGACCGGATATGGCTGCCAGAAACCCTCTTCACCGGTCAGACGCGCCCCTGTATTGCTGCGGATAAACTCTACCACGTCGCACTCTCCGCTAATTCCAAGGGCGGCGGAGGAAATACGGAGGCCGCGCATGGTGATTTTGTCCCGGCTTCGCTCTTTGAGCGTCTCGTCGTGCGCCCGCTCATGCAGAATATTGCCTTCCACCGTGCGCCAGTTTTCCTGCCATTGCTGCTCCACATGGATCAGCGCCCATTGCCGGCGGCAAAAGGCAAAGTGCTGCAGACCGGCGAGCTGGAGATAGTCGTCTTCCTTATATTCCATCAATGATCTCGGGCACCAGTCCGGGCAGCTCGTCCAGGGTGATCGTGTAATCCTCTACGCAGGACGGAAGGGCGCTTGTATCCTTCGGTGTGACATGGACGCTGCGGTGAACCTTTGCCGAGGAATACTGTCCGTCCTTGCAGTTGTGCTGCCACCAGAAAAGCTTGACGACCTCCATCGAGCCCTCAGGACGGGCGGAAGAGGCATCATTGACAAACAGCGTGCGGAGGCACTCTTTGATGACCGCGGCATCCTCCTGGGTGAAGCCGGTTTTTTCAGCCAGCTGGACGTTGATGGAGCCTTTGACCATGTAAAGGCCGAAACGGACAAAATGCTTCATGCCCATGGTGTCGGATGCGCGCTTTTCACCGGGCTCTCCGTTTACGCTCTTGGTGATCTGCATGGATTCCACCTCTACGGGAGAAACGCTCACGGCCTGATGAATGGATACCGGTCCGCGCACGCCCACAGAAACACCGCTCTTGTCGCTCTTGAATGCAAACACCTGCCCAAAGCTGCGCACGTCCATCCACGTTTCGCAGGCAGTATTTGCATAGGCCTCCTTGTCTTTGATCCCTTTCAGGACGGAGGCTGCACGCTCGCTGAGACTCTTGAATCCATCGTCGCAGCGGTCATCCGACTGTACAAAGATGGCGTTGCCCAAATCCTGCATGCGATTGCGGATTTTCCGCTTGATACAGACATCGGAGATCTCACCGAGCCCGTTATAATCGGTTCTGGGCCGGTTGCCGTTCAAAGGGTCGCCGTTGCTGTTGGCCTTGCTTACCGATACAAGTGCTGCAAAATCGATTTTGTTATTCAGTACTGCCATGGTTTACTCCTCCGTTTCTTTTTCATCGTTTTCTTTTTTGGTAAAGAAGCTGTTGCGCTGCAGTTCATATCCCATCAGATAGGTGTCCTCCAGGGGCTTATTCAGCTCCTCCTCCGGGAACTCTCCCAGGATCGCCACGATTTCCCCGACCAGGCGCTCATAGCGGTTCGCCTGCCAGGGGGCAATGCGATTCAAGTAGGCCTGGTGGAGCTGTCGGTTGAGCCGCTCGAAAACAAACCACGGACGCTGCCGGAACTCGGACATAAACTTTATTGCGTTCGTCTGCCTTGTTTCCTGTGTCTTGGCGTAATAATCGGTTTCTCCGCGCTCCATCACGGCCAGAAGACGGCCGAATTGGAAGCTGCGATCCCGCCTGTCAAGTTCCCATGTCATTTCATTCCCTCCTCGTTTTGTGTCATAACGGTATTTCTGCATTGCGGAACATGCTGTAAACAGTATTTTTCTCCAGAGCTTCTCCTCATAGGCCTGGGGCATGGACGCCCGCTGTGTCAAAGAGTGCAGGATATCCGACGGGAAGACCCCGCCGCTGACTTTGCAGTCCAATAACCGCTGCAGGTGCTGGCGCTGGATTTTGTCGTCCACCTCCAGGAAATTCCCGCGCTGAATGCCAAACGCGCCTTCTACAATCTGCAAAAGATTCGGGGCTTGTATCCCGTACGGGCCATTGTACCAGCAGCAATGCGCATCCCAGTCTGCCATGCGGCTGAGAAACAGATCGAGGGAAACTTCGTTGTAATAGGTCAGGGCCAACCGGCCTGTTGTGGCGGCGTCGAAGGCCGCGAGCACGGCGGTCTCGGTCCCTTTGAGCTGCTTGTCCTTTCGATAGCTCATGAGCGTACTCTGTAGCGCCTGTTGATAATCGCTGGGCTGGCGCAGAGGCTCCGCGTCGGCAGCCCTGAACCGGCGCACCGGCTTAGGAAGCCGTATCCCCTGAGGGCTCCAGCAGAGGAAGATGCGATTTCCCGAAAATTCCCGTACACCCTGTGATGCGGCCAGCCAGCGCAGCGCGCTGTGCGCTTTCTGCGAGGCAATATAGCCGACCGTCGAAGCCTGCCAGTCCTCAACGAAGCGTCCGCGATAGGTAAAGCCGCTGGAGTCGTTGGCCGAAATCAGTTTGGCATTTCCGTTGATCGGAATAATACCCTTCGGATGCTGAAGCGCAAGCGGCACGGTATCACCTGAGATCATGCAGAGCGCGGTATCTCGGGCAGAAATCTGATCGCAGTAATACTCGGTAAATGCACGAAACAGATTGCGGTTTTTCCAGCAAGCAGGCTCTTCTCCGTCAAATCCGACGATTCGCCAGCAGAGCATATCATCTTCTTTGGGTGTTCCAATATTTCTTTCCATGTCAGAAACCAGTGTATTGGTTTTAATATAGTTCAGTATTGGTACTAAAAAGGGATGTGAAAACGAAGACTGGCTCCACGTTTCCAGTTGCGGAATATAGTAGTTTTCTTCTGCGACAACATATTTTAGCTGGTCACACAAGGGATGCGGGTGGCTTTTTGCTCCAGCACTTGACCTCCCACCGGATTTTTCAGTCACCGGGATCAGGATCTTAGGCTCATTTTTTTCAACCCGTCTTGCGGTAAGAAAGATTCCATCCTGATTCAAGGTGATCTCAATATTTGCACTTGTCAGTGTGTGCCCTATGGGGGCCAACGGTTCGCATTCATCCCGGTATACGCCAATCAGAGACGCGTTGGCGTCATAGGTCTCTACAGCCCTTTGCAGCAAGCCCATCACGTCACCTCCCCGAACTCTTTCAGACCGGAGAAATTCTCCCGGCCCGCTCCGAAAATTTTCATGTTCATATCTCCAAGCGGCTTGTGAAGCGGGCATTCCTCCGGGCGGAGAAATGGAACGACGCCGTTTTTCATGACCGGATACCAGAAATTGGCCGTCATTTTCCCCGCAGTTTCCGCAGAACAGGCCTCGTCGGCGTAGGTGATGCCGTGGTACATGAGACCAAAGCTCAATTCCGGGATCGAGTCGTATGCACCTTTCCCTTCACCAAATACACACGGCTCGACATAGCCCTGGCATTCCCGCGTCCCCAGGAAGATGTCACGACGGCCACCCTTGCGGATCATCCGTTTTGCGATTTCATGGTGCTTGTTTTCATTTCGGTCTCCGGCCAGCTCGGGGCGGTTTTCGTTCCACTCAAAATGCGCCCGCACCTGATAGCGGCAGTTTTTCAGATAGGTGTAATAGCTCAGGTCGTTGCCGCCGCTGTACTTGATGGGGCGAATCCCCTTGACTTCGGTCTGGATCGGGTTGATGATCCGCACGGCGTCAACAATCCAGATCAAAGTGGGTTTCCAGTACACAGAGTGCAAAATACCCTTGAGTGCTTCATAGGTCGGGACCTGGTAGCTGCACTTCTCACCGCCGACGCGCATGATCGGGTCGGTGAACAGGCCGTAGTCGCCCGTCACCTGGAATTCAACGATATTGTCGTGTATTGTGTTCTTCAATCCTACACCTCCAAAAAAGAAAGATTCGTTCCATCTATGTTCAGCCCCAGCTGATCGTCGTAATACTCCGGCAGCAGCGCAAGCGCATAGCCGTTGCACACCGGGAACAGGGCTCCTTTTTTCTCCAGCTTCCGCCGCTGGTAATCGTATAGCGAGATCGTGTAAGGCGTCGCCTGCCGAAGCAGGGATTCGCGGAAGGCCAAATCCGCGGCGCAGCGCGCGGAGCACAGCTGAGTAATCAACCGACTTCCTTCACCATACGGAACAATCACATCGACGGTGTTCTCATCAAAAACAGAGAAGGCCTGTCCGGCTGTTTTGAATGCCTGCCACAGCACGCAGTTCTGTATTTCCGATCCTCCGGCTGCTGTAAATTTTTTGTTTTCGGACAACAGATCCAAGATCGTAGCCCTGCGTTCCGGCAGCGGGTAATCCTGTGCATGCGCATTCATATCCGCGTAGAAGGACTTATAATAAAACCGGATGGCTTCGTCGGAAGCGAGATCTTCCTGGAACTTATCCGGCGAATGCTGAAACGCATCGATCAGAGAGACGGTCGCCATCTTTCCCCGCTGGATGTCCGGCAGCCTTCCGAGCCGTTCATCCGTACAGTTGACAATATAAACCGGGCAGGGCGTCTCGGATTCCCGATTTCGATTGCACCGTCCGGCTGCCTGAACGACACTGTCCATTCCGGCGCTCAGACGCAGCACACATTGAAACGAAATATCGACGCCGGCCTCGATGACCTGCGTGGATATACAAAGCGTTTTTTGCTTGGTGGCCAGTGCTTTTTGCAGCGCAGCGACGGTGTCTCTCCGGTGCTGCACGCACATGGAAGCCGAAAGATGGCAACAGGTATAGTCCGCCGATCCGGTTTGCTCCATCAGAAAGGCCGCTTCATCTTTTCTGTTGCAGACCACCAGGAGGCTGTCGACAGCAGCCATGAACGACCGGACAAGCTCCGGCAGCTCCTCGAGACGTCGGTTGCCAAGCGGACAGAGCTGCGTTCTGGCAAAGGCTCTCCAGATCGTCGGATCGTAGGGGACGATATCCTTCGGCGGCGGAAGCAGCGGATGCTCCGTCCCTTCCAGATACGGCTGCGTTGCAGAACAGAGGACCACGGTTGTGCCGCATTGCTCGGCAAGAAACCGAATCGCCAGATTAAACAGTGACAGCAGCTTGTTAGGGACGGTCTGCACCTCGTCGATAACGATCACACTGTTGCACAAGGCCTGAAAACGCCGGATCGAGGATGTTTTTCCGTCAAACATACTGTTAAGGAGCTGCACCAGGGTCGTGATAATCATCGGAGCATTCCAGCTCTGCGTGAGCAGCTCTCGCTCGTCCAATTGCTCCCCGGCCTCCTCTGTGAGCACAACATTGGAATGATGCTCAAGGATCAAACTGTCGTCTCCTACGTATTCGCGGATTACCGCGGCATTCTGCTCCAATATGGACAGCAATGGGGAGGTGAAGATCACGCGCTTTTGATTATACTTTTCCGCATGGGACAAGGCGTATCGCAGAGAGCTGAGTGTCTTCCCGCTGCCGGTGGGCACATTCAGCCGATAGATCCCCTGCGGCTGCGCCGCAAATGCTTTGCACCGATCAGAAATATAGGCCCGCGCCTTTCCGATCTCGCTGTCTGACGAGAGGCCGGCCAGCTTCTCCTCCATAAAGCGGAGTCTGTCTCTCCAGACGGGCCGCATATCCTCAGCGTGTATGGGTTCCCGCGCCTGTCGCATAAACATAGCGGTATCATATCGGTCGCCTTCGATGACGGCTGACAAAAGCAATCGCGCAAGCAGACCGATCTCAAAGCAGAATTCGTCGCTTTGCGCATATGTTCGCTCTATTTTTGACAGGAAACGGTCCAGCTCACGGGATGCCAGCGAAAAGTATTTTTCAATTTCTTCTCGTGTAACCCCCTGAGCATAAAGCTGGGAGACCGTTTCCTGATAGAAGGTGTTTTCTTTTTCCTTTCGGTATTGCAGCCCGCTTTTCCCGGAATCATCGATACAGTCAAACAGACCGTGATGCGCGCCGACTGCGAAAGCCAGCAGCTCTGCGGTATATTGCCTGAGCACGGCATCCTGCTGGGCGGCAGGCAGATCTTGTTCCAGCAGGTATCGGCAGCCTTGAAAGGTATGAATGACACTGCCGCGCCGGCTGTGATCGCCCAACAGCAAATATGCCTGAAATTCTTCGGTAAGCTTTCCTAAATCATGCAAAAGGCCTGCCAGATATGCAGCCTTTTCAAGCCTGATACCGGATAAGCACATGCTGGCGCGCTTTGCTGTACCCTGCAAATGTTCCAACACGGTCTGCGTTGCTCCATCTTGTGTAATATGCGCAAAATACGGTCTTCCTGTCATATCAACACCCCTCATTTTCACAGTATACTACAATTATTTTCTATTTCAAGTAATACTGACTGCTTTGGTATTCCTGTAATACCGCCAGTTCCGGCATTCCATACTGTACAATTCCCGCCCGACATGCTATACTATCATCTTAATACATCATAAAGAAAAGCGGTGCATAGTTATGAAAATCATCATTGCCGGGGCGGGGAAGGTCGGCTATTCCGTGGCGCAGATGCTCGAGGCTGAGGGCCACGATCTGACCGTGATCGAGCGCGACGCCGAGACTGTCAGCCGCCTCGCGAACGAGCTGGACGTGGTCTGCGTCGAGGGCAGCGCCACCAACCCCGAGACGCTGCGTGAGGCCGGGGCCGCCGAGGCCGAGCTGCTGATCGCCGCGACCGAGATGGACGAGGTCAACATGATCTGCGGCATTGCGGCCAGAAAGCTGGGCACACCCCAGATCGTGGCCCGCATCCGCGACCCGGAGTATCTGCACCAGACCGAATTCCTGCGCGACGCGCTGGGCCTCGATTTCATCGTCAATCCCGAATACGAGTGCGCGCGGGAGATCTCCCGCATTCTGCGCTTCCCGAGCGCCGTGCGCGTCGATACCTTCTCGAAGGGCAGCGCGGAGATCATGGAGTACCGCGTGGGCGAGGGCAGCCGGCTCGACGGCGCCGCGCTCAAGACCCTGCCGTCGACCTACGGCGCCAAGGTGCTGGTCGGCGTGGTGGAGCGCGGGGGCGACGCGATCATCCCGAACGGCGATTTTGTGCTGAAAACCGGGGATCTGCTGTCCGTCACGGGCAGCAGCGGCGAGCTGCGCCGCTTCTTCATGGCGCTCGGGCAGTACCGGCGGCCCGTGAAGAACGTGATGATCCTCGGCGGGGGCCGTATCGCGGTCTATCTGACGCGGCTCCTGCACGAGAGCGGCATCGAGGCCGTCATCGTCGAAGCCGATCGCGCGCGCTGCGATCTGCTGTGCGACCTTGTGCCCTATGCCCGCGTCATCCATGGCGACGGCACGATCCGCGAGGTGCTGACCGAGGAGGGGCTCGAGCGCAGCGACGCCTTTGTGGCTCTGACCGGCGACGACGAGAACAACATCATCACCTCGATGTACGCCAAGCGCGTCAATGTGCCGAAGATCGTCACCAAGGTCAACCGCGAGCACCTGGCCGATATTCTCCTCAGCTACGGCATCGACAGCTATGTCGCGCCCAAGCGGCTTGTCGCCCAGCAGCTGACGGGCTATGTCCGCGCGCTGGACAACTCCCGCGGCAGCAGCATGGAGACCATGCACCGCCTGGCCGACGGCAAGGTCGAGGCGCTGGAATTCAAGGTCAAACAGGGGGCGCGCCTGATCGGCGTACCGCTGAAGGATCTCAAGCTCAAGCCCCATGTGCTGATCTCCGCGGTCATCCACGGCGACAAGACTGTGATCCCCGGCGGCGGCACGGTGATCGAGAGCGGCGACCATGCGGTTGTCGTGGCGAAGGCCGGGCTGTACCGGGATCTCGATGAGATCGTGGAGGGCCGGGCATGAACGGACGTATGGTGGCCCGTATCCAAGGCCTTGTGCTGCTGACGCTCTCGGGCCTGCTGCTGCTGCCGCTGCTGGTGGGGCTGATTTACCGCGAGCGGGTCGTGGGCTTTCTCGCGACGGCACTGCTGTGTGCGGCGATCGGCGGCGTGCTGCTGCTCTTCAAGCCCAGAAGCCGCGAGATCTTCGCCAAGGAGGGCTTCACGGCCGTCGGCCTGACCTGGACGCTGATGAGCCTGCTCGGCGCGCTGCCCTTTGTCATCAACGGCAGCATCCCCAATTACATAGACGCGGTGTTTGAGACGGCCTCGGGCCTGACGACGACCGGCGCCTCGATCCTCAATAACTGCGAGCTGCTGCCCCACGCCGACCAGTTCTGGCGCATTTTCACCCACTGGCTGGGCGGCATGGGCGTGCTGGTGTTCGTCATGGCTGTATTGCCGATGGGCGAGAGCCGCGCCATGCACATCATGCGCGCCGAGATGCCCGGCCCCACCGTGGGCAAGCTGGTGCCGCGCGCGCGCAAGACCGCGCTGATCCTGTACCTGACCTACGCCGTCTTGACGCTGATCGAGACCGTGCTGCTGATGTTCGGCGGCATGAGCTTTTTCGAAGCGCTGCTGCACGCCTTTGCTACGGCCGGCACGGGCGGCTTTTCGACGCGCGCGGCCAGCATCGGCGGCTTCCAGAGCCTGTATATCGAGATGGTCATCGCTGTGTTCCTCGTGCTGTTCGGCATTAACTTCAACCTGTACTATTTCGTGCTGATCGGCCGCATCAAGGAGGCGCTCAAAAGCGAGGAGCTGCACGTGTATTTCACGCTGATCGGCGTGTCGGTGCTCGCGATCGCGCTCGGCATCACAAAGATGTACGGCGGCTTTGCCACGGCGCTGCGCCATGCCTTCTTCAACGTCATGACCATGGTCAGCACGGCGGGCTTCGGCACGGTGGACTTCACCACCTGGCCGGACTACTGCCAGAGCATCCTGGTGATTCTGATGTTCATCGGCGGCTGCGCGGGCAGCACCGGCGGCGGACTGAAGCTCAGCCGCGTCATGCTGCTCATCAAGACCGCCGTGGCCGATGTTCAGCGCATGGTCTCGCCCCGGCGCGTCACGCGCATCGAGCTGGACGGCCGCCGCGTCAGCCAGGAGACAGCCAGCGCGGTGTACACCTATTTTGCACTGTATATGCTGCTGCTGCTTGCGTGCATGTGCATCGTCTCGTTCGACGGCTATGATTTCGCGACCAATTTCACGGCCGCGCTCAGCTGCATGTCGAACGTCGGCCCGGGGCTCGGGCGCATCAGCCCCGCGGGCAATTTCGCGATCTTCTCGCCGCTGTCCAAGGTCACGATGACGCTCACGATGCTCTTCGGCCGCCTCGAGATCTACGCCATGCTGATATTGTTTATCCCGTCTACCTGGAGAAAGAGGTCGTAAAAGAACCGTTAGAAAATGGCGCTGTGAAAAAACCCGGTATTGCCGTAGGGGCGGCAACCTGCCGCCCGTGCGGTACAATTTGCGATATTTACAGATTGGTTT
>CACXDT010000080.1 GCA_902766405.1 Oscillospiraceae bacterium | reverse complement strand
GTCAATGCCAAGCGCGAGCAGCTCGCGGCGCTCCTCGCCGCTGAGCAGCCCGCCCTGCTCATCGTTCATCGGCAGGCGGTCGTCGGCCGCGCCGAGGACGATCAGGTGTCTGATGCTGCGGCGGCGCATCCGGTCGAAGTCCCCGGCGCTGACGCGATCGAGCGCCACGGGGATGCTGCCGATGTCGTACTGCCCGAGCATCAGCGTGAACAGGCGGCCAAAGCCCTCACGGTCCATCGCGGTGTCGCCGAGGATGGCCGCGGCCTGCTCGAGAGCCGAGACGGTGAGCTCCCAGAGCTGCCGGTACTCCTGAGCCAGGGTCTCGCGCCCGTCGTCCCAGAGCTCAGCGGCGCGCTGCTCCAGAAGGGATGGGAGCTTCAGCTCTTCAAAATAGTCGTTCAGTGCCGCGGCCTGTCCGGCCGCGGTGGCGGCGAGACGCGCGCTCTCCTTAAAGTGCAGCAGCGGCTCGGCGATCCGGCGGCGCAGGGTGTTGATTCGCGCGAGGCGCGCGCGGCTCTCCTCGCTCTCCGGCACGCCGTAGCCGTCCGGGTGCTGCCGCCAGTCGCCGCGGCGCTCCCAGGCGGGCGCGCGCAGCTGCCATTTGAACACGTAGTTTTCAAGCGCGTCGCACTCTTCTGTTGTCAGCCCGGTGAGCCCCGTGTGCAGGTAGTCGATCAGTGTGTCGACATCCCAGCCGCCGTCCAGGAGCTCGTAGGCGCAGGCAATCAGCGCCGGCAGCGGCTTTGCCAGCAGCTCGCTCCTGCGCGTGAGAAACAGCGGCACGCCGTAGTGGCGAAAGCTGCTCTCGAGCACGGCCCGGTAGTCCTCAAAGCCGCGCACGGCGATGGCAATATCGCGCCAGCGGCTGCCGCCGCGTACGAGCTCGAGGGCGCGCGCGGCGGCAAACTCGCATTCGCTGCGCACACTGTCGGCGCGCCAGAGCTCGATGTCCCGGGTCTCTCCCTCAAAGCCGGCCGGGGCATAGCTGAACACGTGCTCGGCAAAAAAGCGCAGCGCTTCGCTGCCCTTTTTGCTCTCTGCGCGCAGCACCTGTTCGGCAGGCACGCCGCAGTCCTCCGCCATGCGCAGCAGCAGCCGCGCCGCGCGGCGCGAGAGCGAAAAGACCTCGTTCTCACCGTGGAGAGCGTCCACCGTCAGGCAGACGGTCAGCTCGCAGCGCTGCCGCAGCAGCGCTTCCATGACCGCGAGCTCCTGGTGTGTAAAGTCGATAAAGCCGTCGATATAGATATGGTTGTCCGGCCCGAAGCCGCTCTCCGGCAGCTTTTCGGCCAGCCTGGTCATACGGTCGAGCGGGTCGGCGTGACCGTTGGCGACCACAGCCTCGTAGCCCTCGTCGACAAGGGCCAGATCCCGCAGCTTGTCCGCCAGCGCGCCGCCGCAGCGCTCGGCTGCCGACAGCAGCTCCGCGGCGCTGACGCCGGCTGTCTTTATCTCGTCGATAGCCGCGAGCAGCTGCCCCGGCAGCTCTGCGCGGCGTCGCGCGCCGCCGTAGACCTTCAGCCGCGTCCCCACGCCCGAGACGGCCAGCGCCATGCACAAAAGCCGTCCGCCCTTGTCAAGATACGGCAGAGCAGCGCCGCCGTGGGTCGCCAGTACGCGGCGCGCCAGGCCCGAAAAGCTGAACACCTCGGCATAGCGGGAAAGGCTGTCGCCGCAGCGGCGGCAGAGCTCCCGCTCGGCCTCGTGGCTGTACTGCTCCGGCACGAGCAGCAGCGTTCCGCCGATCCGCTGCTCCACCAGCGCGCGGATCTCTTCCATGACCGCCGTCGTCTTCCCGGTCCCGGCCTTGCCCAAAATCAGTCTCAGCACCGTCCGCTCCCCCTTTGTGCCCCCCATTTTGTATGGTTTGATTGTATCACAGCCGGCCCGGCTCTGTCACGATAAAACTCACCGGGCGCGGCCGGTACTTCCTGAGGCCGCCGGTATCAACAAAAGATCCCATCCTGCTCTTGTATTTTTCCGGTTAAACGTGTAAAATACATAGACTAAACGCAGAAGCTTGATTTTGAAATAAGGAGGGTGATTCCATCGCCATGATGAATAAAAAAGCGCGGAACGCGCCTGTGCTGCTGGCTGTGATCGCGGCCGGCACCGCGCTGAATCTGGCCGGGTCCGCCCTCGCGACGGCCGTCTGGCCGCAGCTCTATTTCGATTCGCTGGGCACGGTCCTCGCGGCGGCGCTGTGCAGCTATATCCCCGGGATCCTGGTGGGCTTTATCACGAACATGCTCAAGGGCATCACGGATCACGTCTCCTTCTACTACAGCTCGCTTAACGTGCTGATCGCCATCGCGGCGGCTTACTTCTCCAGGAAAAAGATGTTCCGGCGGTTTCCGCAGATCCTGCTGCCGGTGGTCGTGTTCACCTCGATCGGCGGCGTGCTCGGTTCGGTGCTCACCTGGTTCCTCGGCGGCGGCGTCGCCGTCAACGGCGTCACCTTTGCCGAGCAGCTCCAGTCCGACTGCCTCGCGGATCTGATCGACAAGATCGCCGTTGTCGGCGTTGCCGCTATCGTCCTTCTGCTGCTGCCGCAGTCGGTCCACGACCGCTGCAATTTCGACGGTTGGCGGGACGAGCGTGCGACGGAGCGCGCGCACATCGGCATCCATTCGCTCAATACCCGCATTATCGTGATGATCTCTGCCGCAACGGTGCTGGTGGCTGTGGTCGTCGCCTGAATCAGTATCCGGTACTACGACAGGGCCATGGTCAATGACCAGTCGGCCTTTGCTACGGAGATCGCCGAGTATGCGGCGTCGTTTATCGACCCCAGGCGCGTCGACGATTACCTGACCGACGGCGAGACCGCGGAGGGCTATCTTGAGGTCAAGGAGAGCCTGCGGCGGATCTGGGAGGTTTCCGCCTCGATCGAGTATCTGTACGCCTACCGCATTGCCGAGGACGGCTGCCATGTGGTTTTTGATATTGACACACCTGACACCCCGGGCGGCGAGCCCGGCGAGCTTGTCCCCTTTGACGAGTCCTTTGCCGAATACATCCCCGCGCTTCTGGCCGGTGAGCGCATTGAGCCGCTGATATCGGACGACACCTTCGGCTGGCTGCTGACCGTGTATACGCCGATCTACGACGCTGAGGGCGCCTGTCAGTGCTATATGGCGGTGGATGTCTCGATGCCGAAGCTCATGGTGAACGAGGTCGTCTTCATTACGCAGCTGCTGTCGCTGTTTCTCGGTTTCTATGCGCTGATTCTGTCGGTGTCCATTGCCATGGCCAGGGAATATCTGATCAAGCCGATCAACGCCATGGCCTCGGCGGCCGGCGAATTTGCGTACAATTCCGAAGCCGCTCGCGGCGATTCCGTGGAGCGGATCCGCTCGATGGACATCCACACCGGGGACGAGATCGAAAACCTGTACCGCGCGCTGACAAAGACCGTGGAGGACACCGCCGCCTACATCTCCGAGGTCTCGGAGAAGAACCGCGCGATCAACCACCTGCAAAACGGGCTCATCCTGGTGATGGCCGACCTCGTCGAGAGCCGCGACAAGTGCACGGGCGACCACATCAAAAACACCGCCGCCTATGTGCAGATCATCATCGACCAAATGCGCCGCGAGGGCATCTACAGCGAGGCCATCACCGACCAGTTTGCCGAGGATGTCGTCAACAGCGCGCCGCTGCACGACATTGGCAAGATCCAGGTGCCCGACGCGATCCTCAACAAGCCCGGCAAGCTGACGGCCGAGGAGTTTGCCGACATGAAGGAGCACACGACGCACGGCGGCAGCATCATTGCCGACGCGATCGAGCAGCTCGGCGCCGGCGACTCCGGCTATCTCCGCGAGGCGAAGAATCTCGCCCTCTGCCACCACGAAAAATGGGACGGCTCCGGCTATCCCAACGGCCTGAAGGGCGAGGAGATCCCGCTCTCGGCCCGCATCATGGCGGTGGCGGACGTGTTCGACGCACTGGTCTCGAAGCGCAGCTATAAGGAGGGCATGCCCTTCGAGAAGGCCATGTCGATCATCCGCGAGGGCTCGGGCAGCCACTTCGACCCGCTGGTCGTGCAGGCCTTCGTCGATGCCGAGGATCAGGTCCGTAAGGTCTCGGCCGAGAAAAAAGCGCATACCCATTGAAATACACAATGTGGCTCCTCCGCCATAGGCTTAGTGGACTCGAACGCCGCCCGGTTTTCCCGGGCGGCGTTCGAGTCCACTAAGCCTAGCTGAAGGCGAATTGTGCGGTGCTGCCTCAGCTTTTTTCAATCATGCCAAGGTCTCTGGCCGTATCCACCAGCACACATTGCTGTACGAACAGGCTCGTCGCCGTTCTGAAATAATTCAGAATGGCGTTGATGGCCAGAATAACAGGCAGGCTTTCCAGCGGCAGGCCAAGCTGAACGAACAAGATGGAAAAGCTGGCGGTGGAGCCGCCCGTGATCGGCGGCGTGGAGCTTGACAGCACAATGCACATAATGAACAATATGACAAACCACGACAGCGAAACAGACACGCTGCCGCTTTCCGCCACGCTGAGGGCGGCAAAATAATACATCACCGCATTCCCCGGCTTAAAAATGATCTGTCCCAGCGGCACTGCGAAGTTTGCGAGCTTCGGGCTGACGCCGTATCCCTCCGTACACGTTTTCAGGTCGTCCGCCAGCGCCGCTGTCGAGGAGGCGGTCGTGAGACCTATGACAAAGGTTGAAATTGCCTTTTTCCACAAATCCATCGGCCCGCAGCGCATACGCATGCAGGTGGCGGCCGTGTAAACGACGAGCATTACCGTGCAGACCGCAACTGTCCCAAAGAAAAACTTCCCGGCGTTTTTAAGGACGGCGGTCTCGTTGTCAGAGACGATGTTGAAGAGACTGCCAAATATGAAGAGAGGCACCAGCCTTCCGATCACGCCCATGATGTTGTTCACAATGAAGCCAAGCTGTTCCATCAGCGCGGCGACGGTGTCCGTCCTGTCACTGATACTGATCATGGCAATTCCCACCACCACAGCGACAAACAGGATCTGCAGCGTGTTTCCCCTCGAAAAAGGCGTAAAAAGATTCGTGGGCACAATGTCCAGTATCATGCCGAACAGGACGGAAAGCCCCTTCCCCTGCGCCGCCCCCATGTTCAGCGAGAAAAAAGGACGGCTCAGCAGGGCGGACAGCCCCACCCACAGGCACAGGGAAAGGGCATAGTGACCCACCAGCTTCTTGCCGAGGACGCTGAACGTGGCGGCGTCTCCGATGCTGTATATCCCCCATACGACGGACAGGAAAATCATTGGGGCCGCAATCGCGCTCAGAAAGCCCAGGTATGTTCTCATCAGCGGTGTGACAATCTCCTGCCGGAGGAATACGCCCGCCGCATCCGGAAGCAGCCGCACCAGCCATCCGCATACGAGCGCTGCCACAACCGCCGCGCTCAGCTTGATCCAGTCCGGAAGCCTCTTCCCCGGAAGCGTGAACAGAACGACATTTCGCCCGCGAGAGTATCGCCAGACCGGGATCTGCCCCATTCTGACCAGCGCTCTCCGGAGATAATCCTCCTCATCTGTGGATTCGGAGTCCGCAAACGGGTCCAGCATCGCTCCCGAAACGGACAAACGAAGCTTGACGTTTCCGAAGCGCTTTCCCATTCTGAGCGAAAAGTCCGCTTCTATACCGAGCTTCTCCAGAAAACGCAGCAGCGTTTCCTCCAGCTGGAGCCGGAGGCGAATCCTCGCCTTTGAATCCACGCCTTTGTCTCTCAGAAAAGTATCTGCCTGTTCACAGGCCTGCGATATCTCATCTCTTGTAAGCTGCGGCATTCTCCACATTCCTCCCCGGCAATCCGTTTTTCACTTCCCGCAAAAGCGCTCTGCCCGCCGCTTCGACAAACCTGCATCGAAAAGGATTCATCCTCTTTGAGACAGTTCCCTATCGTACGGTTCGTCTTCCGAAACGCATCCAGTGGCCCAGGTTGGCAGGTCTGCGCGGCCTGACATTGTCTCTTCGAGAGCAAGCCGAAATTGCAAACTTCGGCGATTTCTGCTATAATAGCCGCAGGCTAGCAAGTATACCGGATTCCGCCGCAACGCTGCGCCGCACGGCTTGCTTTACTCCATCAAAGATGCAAATCCGAAGGCTGCAGCAGACGATACTGTCATGATATCAATCGTCATGTTTTTCGACTGCCGCTTGTACGGCGGGAAAAACGACATATTATTACAGCAAACAAAATACTCTATTGATTTGACGCCGTTTTTCTCGTCCCTGGCGGGGCAACCAAAAACTAACTCGTAACGCAATTTTTAATTCCGTTTACGATACATGATAACAAGCGCATCTGCGCTTATTATAGCACAGACGACGCCGTCGGAGCAAGAGGCAAGAACATCCCGGCCGCACCGCCTGGTGTGTGCCGATCCTTCAGTCATAACTAAATCCCCGCGCGCATGAAATGCGCGCATGCGAAACGCTGTTTCGCATGAAAAACACAGAACGATCTGTGTTTTTCGGGGATACCGTTGCAACGTCGTCTCCAGCTGACGCATGTTGTGCGTCAGCTGCGGGCTGTCGCCCGCTTACGTC
>CACXDT010000079.1 GCA_902766405.1 Oscillospiraceae bacterium | reverse complement strand
GGTGTGCTGGAAATAGTTGGCGTCGAGCTCGCCGTCCTGCAGCGCGGTGTTCGGCAGCACATAGTCGTCGAAAATCTTGACTTCGAGCGCATAGCCCTCGGCGGCCAGATCGTCCTTCACAAATTCAAGAACCTCGGCATGGGGCACAGCGGAAGCGCCGACCACGACGGTCGGAAGATCGGCGGCGAGAGCGGAACCGCCCAGGCCGAGCAGGCCGACAACAAGTGTCAGCGCCAGAAGCAGAGACAGTGTTTTTTTCATGGTGTGTATCTCCTTTACTAATAATATGACGAATGTCGGAGCGGATTGAACGGAAAACACGGGGTTCACATTCGCACACGGCGCCAGTTGGCGGCGACAAGCGGATGAAGAATCAATCTCATTGGCGCGCCCTCTTGTCACTTTTCTGAACGATCTTATCCCCACAGATCTGAATGATCTGGACGATAACGACCATCAGCAGCACACAGATCCATTTGATATCCGGGTTGCTGCGCTGGTGCCCATAGATGATGGCAATCTGGCCCAGGCCCGTACCGCCGATCGTGGCTGCCATGGCCGAGTAGCCGAGGATCGTCACCATGGCGATCGTCGCCCCGGTCAGCAGGGACGGCTTTGCCTCGGGAATCAGAACCTTGGTAATGATCTGGAAGTTGTTCGAGCCCATGGCCTGCGCGGCCTCGATGACGCCGGCGTTGACCTCCTTGAGCGACGACTCCACGAGTCTCGCCACATACGGCGCCGCGGCAATCACCAGCATCACGATGACGGCCTTGTTGCCCAGGCTCGTGCCGACGATCAGCTTCGACACCGGGAGCATGGCCACCATCAGGATGATAAACGGGATCGAACGGAAGAAGTTGACGATGAAGCCGAGGACGCGGTTGAGCCAGCGAACCGGGTAGATCCCGCTGTCGTCGGTGATATGCAGAATCACGCCGAGCGGCAGGCCGATGACATAGGCGATCGCGGTGGAGATCTGCGTCATGTAGACGGTTTCCCAGATGCCGAGCTGGAGCAGTCCCTTGTCCCAGAGCTTCAAAAGCATATCCGAAAACTGCATAGGTCATCTCTCCTCTCGCCACTTGATCTCGCTGTTTTTCAGCCAGACCAGGATCTTATCCGCCTGCTGCGGGTCACTGGGCAGCTCGATGATCATGTGGCCGTGCATCACGCCGTCGAGCTCGCGGGTGTTGGCAAACAGAATGTTCACCGGGGCCTGACAGCTGAGCACCATCTGCGAGATGATCGGCGCGTCGGTCTTCGTTCCGTCGAAGGTCAGGCGCAGCCGCCGGCCGCCCGTGGTCTCCAGTACGGTCAGATCCTTGGGGATGATCAGATCCTTCGCGATCTGGGACTGGGGGTTGGTGAATACCTCGCTCACCCTGCCCTCCTCGGCGATGTGGCTCTGGTCGATGACGGCCACACGGTCACAGATCTGGTCGATGACCTTCATCTCGTGTGTGATCACGATGATTGTCACGCCAAGCTCCGCGTTGATCCGGCGCAGCAGATCAAGGATCGAGCGGGTCGTGTTCGGGTCGAGCGCGCTGGTGGCCTCGTCGCATAGAATGGTCCGGGGGTTCGTCGCCAGGGCGCGGGCGATGGCCACGCGCTGCTTCTGTCCGCCGGAGAGCTGCGAGGGGTAGGACCGCTCCCGATCCTCGAGCCCCACGAGCTTTAACAGCTCTCGCGCCCGGGCAACGGCCTTGTCCCGCTTCTCGCCGGCGATCTCCATCGGGTAACACACGTTACGCAGCACCGTACGCTGCTCGAGCAGGTTGAAATTCTGAAAGATCATGCCGATGGACTGCCGGAGCTTCAGCAGCTCCTTACGGCTCAGCTGGCCGAGCACCTTGCCGTCGATCACGACATCGCCGCTGGTCGGCACCTCGAGGAAATTGATGCAGCGAACCAGGGTACTCTTGCCAGCCCCGCTGAGTCCGATGATGCCGAAGATCTCGCCGTCGTTGATCGTGAGGTTGATATCCTCCAGCGCAACAATATCGCGCTCGCGGGTGTGATAGGTTTTTCCAAGATGGCGTATCTCTATCATATGAGCTCTCCTAAATGAAAAACCGGGAAGCCGCAACTGCTTCCCGGTTCTGAAATACCATCGAATCTAATCAGATGGAGACGGAGCCAAGCACAGCTGCATTCTGGGCGCGACACATCATGCACATGCGGAGCATGTACATCATTCCCATCATCATGTTGGCGATGCAATTGCGCATGAGGCGGTCTCCTTCTGTTTGATGATGGTGAGATTATAAAGCTATGATCGCAAGTTGTCAAGACCTTTTTCCATTTATTTCGTTAAATCATATTATGAATTTTAGTCTTGACAAACGCTCCCTATAGCGTTATTATTTAAATCACTAAATGAAAAACCGATGAGGAAGAGTAAGTAGCCTTGGCCCAGATTTTCAGAGAGCCGCCGGACGGTGCAAGACGGCAGTCAAAGCCCTGGTGAATGGACTTCTGAGGGTGACCGAAAGCTGCGTAGCGCGGCAAGTAGCAGTCAACGGGTTTTCTGCTCCCGTTATCCAGGCAGACTTGTATGACGGTACAAGAGAGCGGGTATATTACCAACTTGGGTGGCACCGCAGGATTTACAAATTTCCTGTCCCTTGAAGATTCAAGGGATGGGTTTTTTTATTCTATTATAAGCGAGGGAATCATGATGAGACTGTTGAAAAGACGATGGCGTCCGTAGGCTCGGAAGTCGAAAACACACAAAAATCATTATTTTATATGGAGGAATCATACCATGAAAAAAATCACATCCGTCCTTCTCAGCCTTCTGTTGGTTTTCAGTCTCGCCGGTGCGGCCTTTGCCGCTCCCTCCTATAAAGTTGCCATTGTCAAGCAGCTCGACCATGCCTCGCTGGATGAGATCGCCGCGGCGATCCAGGCGGAACTCGATGTCATTGCCAAAAAAGAGGGCGTATCGATTTCCAGCGAGCTCTTCTCCGGCCAGAACGACCAGACGACGCTCCAGCAGATCGCCACGCAGACCGTGAACGAGGATTTTGATGTCATCATTCCGATCGCCACCCGAGCCGCCCAGATCGTCGCGGTCGTGGCCGAGGACACCCAGACCCCTGTCGTCTATGCCGCGATCTCCGACCCCGAGGCCGCTGAGCTCACCGATATCGACTATGTCACCGGCACCAGCGACATGCTCAACACCGAGTTTATCATCGATATGATGCTCGCACAGAACCCCGAAATCAAGACTGTCGGTCTGCTCTACTCGCTCAGCGAGGCCAACTCCATCAAGCCGATCGAAGAGGCAAAAGCCTATCTTGAAGAAAAGGGCATCAGGTTTATCCCCGCCACCGGCAACACCAACGACGAGATCATCGCCGCGGCCGGCAGCCTTGTATCCGACAGGGTCGATGCCATCTTTACCCCGACCGACAATGTCGTCATGGCGGCTGAGCTCGCGATCGCCCCGATCTTTGCCGAGGCCGGTATCCCCCACTACACCGGCGCCGACTCCTTTGTGCGCAACGGGGCCTTCGCCACCTGCGGCGTCAACTATACCGATCTCGGCACCAGAACCGCCGATCTCGCGTATCAGGCTGTCACCGAGGGCATGGCCGAGCTTGAGGATTATTACAAGATGGATGGCGGGATCATTACCGTCAACACCGAGACTGCCGAGGCACTCGGCATCGACACGGCCGTATTTGCCGACATGGGCACACTCGTCGAAGTCGAGACCACAGAAGAATAATCAATTCATGCGTCGGGATGCGCGGTGCGCGTCCCGACGCGGTTGGAGGAAACCATGCTGTATATCCTGCAGACGACCTTTGAGCTGGGCGTGCAGTACGCCCTGATCCCGCTGGCCCTGTTTCTGAGCTTTCGGGTGCTGGATATTGCCGATCTGACGACAGATGGCAGCTTTGTCCTCGGCATGGCCGTGTCCGTGACGCTGGCCGCCGCGGGACACCCGATCGCTGCGCTGTTCGCCGCGATGCTCTGCGGCGCGCTGGCCGGCTTCGTGACAGCCCTTTTGCAGACGCGGTTCGGTGTCCCTTCGATTCTGGCCGGCATCGTCACGAACACCGGACTGTACACCGTCAATCTGATGGCGATGGGCTGGTCGTCCAATGCCACGATTTTACGGCAGGCCACGATCTACACGATGTTTCGTTCGCTCGGCATCGGCGGCCGCTGGTCCAATCTGCTGCTGACCGCTGTCATTGTCGCTCTTGTCGCCGCCGCGATCATCTGGTTTCTCGGTACGCGGCTGGGGCTTTCGCTGCGGGCGACCGGTGACAACCGGGATATGGTCAGTGCCTCCTCCATCAACCCTGCATATACCGTCACGGTCGGACTGTGCATTGCCAACGCCCTGACGGCCCTGTCCGGGGCGCTCGTCGGCCAGTCGCAGCGCTCGGCCGACATCAACGCCGGCACCGGCATCGTCGTGATCGGCCTCGCCTGTCTGATTATCGGCGAGACGCTCTGCCGCCGCGGCTCGATGGCCCGGGGTGTGCTCTCGGCCATTGTCGGCAGCATCGCCTACCGCTTTATCTACGCCGTTGTGCTCAAAACCAGGATCGTTCCCATCGAATGCCTGAAGCTTGTGACGGCGATCATCGTCGCGCTCGCGATCGCAATGCCGACGATCCGCGAAAAGCTGGCCTTCAACCGCCGTGTGCGCAAGGCCGGAAAGGAGGGCTGAGCGGTGCTGACCATCCAGAACATCTCCAAAACCTTCAATCCAGGCACGGTCAACGAGAAATGCGCGCTTCGTGGTCTGTCGCTCCATCTCGACCGCGGGGATTTTGTCACGGTCGTCGGCTCGAACGGCGCCGGAAAATCCACATTGTTCAACGCGATCGCCGGCAATTTCTTTGTCGATGAGGGCCGTATCCGCTTAGACGGTCAGGATGTGACCTTCCTGCCGGATCACAAGCGCAGCCGCAGCATCGGACGCCTGTTTCAGGATCCGCTGCGCGGTACAGCCCCGCACATGTCGATCGAGGAAAACCTCTCGCTCGCCTATCTGCGCAGCAGCAGCGGGAAATCCCCGTTCTCCCACATCTCGAAGGAGGATAAGGCCCTGTTTCGCGAGCGGCTTGAGCTGCTGGGTCTCGGTCTGGAGAATCGCATGCAGCAGCCTGTCGGGCTGCTGAGCGGCGGACAGCGCCAGGCGCTGACACTGCTGATGGCGACGATCGTCACACCGAAGCTCCTGCTGCTCGACGAGCACACGGCCGCGCTGGATCCCGCCACCGCTGAGATGATCCTGCGGCTGACGACGCAGATCGTGGCCGAGCATACCATCACCTGTCTGATGATCACGCACAACATGTCGCAGGCGCTCTCTCTCGGAAACCGAACCCTGATGATGGCCGACGGACACATTGTCCTCGACATAGCCGGGGAAGAGCGCAGAAAGCTCAGCGTGGAAAATCTGGCCGAGCGCTTCAAGCTGCAGGCAAAAGAACTCCTGGATAACGACCGGATATTACTCTCCTGATAGATGAAATCAAATCGCGGCCCCCTCTGCCGGATATCGACCGACAGGGGGGGGCCGCTGTATCTTTTTCTGTTTTTATCACTCTGTTCGCAGCGCCTCGACCGGATCCTTCTTGGCGGCGATACCGGATGGGATCAGGCCCGCGATATAGGTCAGAAACATACTGATGGCGACCAGGCCAATAGCCCCCTGCCAGGGGAGCACAGAGTTCAGGGAATAGATCCCTGTCAGATCGTGCACGATCCAGTTGATCGGCAGGTTCATCAACAGTGTCATACCGATGCCGATGGCGCCGGAGGTGAAGCCGATAATGACGGTTTCGGCGTTGAAAACGCGGGACACGTCCTTTTTCGACGCGCCGATGGCTCTCAGAATGCCGATCTCCTTGGTGCGCTCCAGCACACTGATATAGGTGATAATACCGATCATGATGGACGACACGACCAGCGAGATCGCGACAAAGGCGATCAGTACATAGCTGATGACATTGATGATCGACGTGATCGAACTCATCAGCAGGGCCACAAGGTCGGTGTAGCTGATCTCATCGTCGTCGGGCACACTGTCGTTATAGTGTTCGATGGCTTTGGCTACGGCGTCCTTGTTTTCAAAGGACGAGCAGTAGATATTGATGGTCTTCGGGCTGTCGAGATCGGTATAGCCCAACTTTTTCAGGTTATCCTTGAGGCTGGACATCGAGTAGACCGGCGGCATGTAGTTGTCATACAGCCAGACATAATCGTCCTCTTCGAGCGGCAGCAGATCGAAATCCTCGGCCAGCTCCTCGTCGCTGAGCTCCTTATAGAGCTCGGCCATCTGGGCCGCGTACTGCTCCTTGACCTGCTGCGAAACCATCTGGCTGAGATAGCTGTTGAGCATGGAATCGTCCATCTTGCTGAGCATGCTGGCGTATTCGGGATAGGACTCGAGGATCATCTTCTCGATGTCGGCGCGGCTGGTGCCCTCCGTCTGCTCGCCCAGCATATCCTGCAGATACTCGTCGCTGGGGGTGGAGATCAGCTGAACGTACATCTCGGCCCTCTGCGCCACCGTCGAGGCGGCAATGAAATCCTTGGCGGCGTTGACCTTTCTTTCGGTAGCCGAGGTCTCATTCTCGCGGTCGAGAAAGGGCAGACCGTTGAACACGTCGATCTCCGGCGCGTCGAGTTGGCGGCGGATCAGATCCTTCTGGGCGGCGACGGCGCTGATGTGCTCCACCAGCGCGTGGGTGTAGCCCACCGAGCCGCTCAGCATCCCGGAGAGCGCGTCGTCGTTTTTGCGGATCACGCCGACGATGCGGATCTCCTCGCCGTTATTATAGAGCGTGCGCAGGGCCAGCTCCTCCTCCGTCAGGTCGGTGTACTCCCCCGTCTCCTCGTCGTACTGGAAGGTATCCGCCGGGTAGATGTACCGGAAGCTTTTTTCACAGATATCCTCGTAGGACCAGCTCTCCTGCCGGATCTCCATAGCCTCCTCGTTCATGATGGAGTCCATACTGGTCTCGATCTCGGATGCGGGCTTCAAGCCCAGGGAATAGAGTACCAGATCAGAGATCTCGTTGTTCTCGTTCACGCTCAGCACGACCTCATCATAGTGCTCGGGCCAGCGGCCGTAGAGCACATCGTACTGCTGGCGCAGCAGCGGGTGGATCAGCTGATCGGCGCTCTCACCGGGGAGCATCTCCTGCCAGACGTTCATGTTCGAGAACATGCTGCCGTAGGTCGAGAAATAGGTGGAGTAATCCCCTCCAAAGGACGAGGACAGAGCTTTTGTCATGATATCGACCGTATTGGTTCTGCCAATCACGCCCTCCGGATCTTCAGCATACGGCATGACATCGACATCGTAGGAGTACTGCACGGAGCTCACATACTGCGCGATCTCACCGTTTTCGTCCTCGATATAAGCCTTAAAGGGCTTTAGGTTGTTGGTCTCCATATCGGCCGAGACGACCGAGTTGACCATGTCGTTCAGCACAGAGCTCGAATAGACGGCGTCCTTTTCGTGATAATAGCCCTCTGTCTCGGCTCTGGCCCCCATCATCGAGCCCATCAGGCTCGTCATATCCACGCTCTCGGCCTGGATCGTGATCGGATAGCTCGAAAGCGTATCCTCCTGCACCTTGTCGATATAGGTCTGGATACCGTTCGAGAGCGACATGATCAAGGCGATACCGATGATGCCGATGCTGCCGGCAAAGGCTGTGAGCAGGGTCCTCCCCTTCTTGGTCATCAGGTTGTTGAGCGAGAGCGACAGCGCCGTGAAGATGCCCATCGAGGTCTTTTTATTTTTGCTGGTGTTCACGGGATCCTGTGTTCCGCTCGCAAAGGGCGCGCTGTCGTCGGTGATCCGGCCGTCCTTGAGCCGGATAATACGGCTGGCATAGTCCATGGCAAGCTCCGGGTTGTGCGTGACCATAATGATCAGCTTATCCTTGGATATCTCCTTGAGCAGATCCATGATCTGCACCGAGGTCTCGGTATCGAGGGCGCCGGTGGGCTCGTCGGCCAGCAGAATATCGGGATTATTCACCAGCGCGCGGGCGATCGCCACACGCTGCATCTGGCCGCCGGACATCTGGTTTGGTTTTTTGTGCAGCTGATCGCCGAGACCGACCTTCTGCAAGGCCTCCACGGCCCGCGACCGCCGCTCGCGCGAGCTGACGCCCGAGATCGTCAGCGCCAGCTCGACATTGGCGAGCACGGTCTGGTGCGGGATCAGGTTATAGGACTGGAACACAAAGCCGATCGAATGGTTGCGATAGCTGTCCCAGTCGGCATCGGTGAAGCGCTTGGTGGACTTGCCGTTGATGATCAGATCGCCGTCGGTGTACTGATCCAGGCCGCCGATGATGTTCAGCATCGTCGTCTTGCCGCAGCCGGAGTGGCCGAGGATCGCGACAAACTCGCTCTCCCGGAATTCAAGGTCGATCCCCTTGAGGGCATGCACCGTGGTATCCCCCGACAGATAATCCTTTTTGATATTGACAAGCTTGAGCATTTGGTCTCCTTGAAATTTTACATTGACAGGAATGGAAGAATGCTGTAAAATAGTTGAGCTCTCTTGGATGAACCGAGCGAAATTGATCAGCGACAGGTTCACCGTGAAAACAAGTTTTTATACGCCCACGTAGCTCAGCAGGATAGAGCGACCGCCTCCTAAGCGGTAGGTCGGAGGTTCGAATCCCCTCGTGGGTGCCAGCAAGGAAGCCGAAAACGGCTTCCTTTTTTGCTTTATGATTCTTTGGCGGATTTCATCAAATCTTCGTTTTTCATAGCTTGAGTATCCGCAAATGAGAGATCGCTGCATTTTTCTTTGATAAGC